>NZ_JBHVAL010000018.1:0-92792 GCF_042667405.1 Paenarthrobacter sp. NPDC057355
AGCCCTTAAACCCCACCCTCACGCACACCCCACCCCCTTAAAACCCACCCACACGCACACCCCACCCCCTTAAACCCCACCCTCACGCACACCGCACCGCGGGTCCGGCCCGTGCGCCCTCAGCGCGGCGTACCGGCGATTGACTAGACTCAAGGCATGCCCGAGGAGAAGAACGCCGCCGTTGCCGCATCTGGCCAAGTGCAGAAGCACAGCGGTGAAGCAGCGTTCTTCGACGTCGACAACACGTTGATGAAGGGCGCCAGCCTCTTCCATGTCGCGCGCAAAATGTACGAACGCAAGGCCTTTACCCTGCCCCAAGCGGCGGGCTTCGCCTGGAAACAGTTCAAGTTCGTGATGCGTGGCGAAAATATGGAAGACGTCCATGCGGTTCGCGACTCTGCCCTGACCCTCGCAGCCGGAATCAGCGTTGAGGACATCAAGGCGCTCGGCGAAGAGGTCTATGACGAGATGATCGAGTCGCGGATCTGGCCCGGAACGAAGGCTCTGGCCGAGCAGCATCTTAGGGTTGGCCGTAAGGTCTGGCTGGTGACGGCAACACCCATCGAGGTCGCAACCGTAATTTCCACGCGCCTCGGATTGACGGGTGCGCTGGGCACCGTAGGCGAAGTGCATGAAGGTATGTACACAGGGAAACTGGTTGGCGACATATTGCACGGTCCGGCCAAGGCGGTCGCCGTCCGGCTCGTTGCCGAACGGGAGGGCCTCGATCTGGACCACTGCTGGGCCTACAGCGATTCCGCCAACGACATTCCGCTCCTGACCATGGTGGGGCACCCCGTCGTCATCAATCCCGATGCCAAGCTGCGACGGCATGCCCGCGACAACAACTGGCCCGTGTACGATTTCCGTTCCGGTCGGCGCGCTGCAACCCTCGGACTGAAGGCCGCAACAGTGGGCGGCGCAATCTATGGCCTGTGGCGTGGCTTCTCACGCTTCCGCAGCCCCCGTCTATAGCTGACGCATCCCTCGCTCACATCCCACGCACCAGGACCAAACCCTCATCCACATCCCACCCGCTTGAACCAAACCCTCTCCCACATCCCGCGCCCTGATCCAGTAGGCCTGTGGATAACTTCTGCGCCCCGAGCCCCAAGTGCGTAACAATGCCATATGCAGATACCGATCCCCGTGCCCTCCCAGCTGAAATCCGCTCCCTTTACCCTCGCAGAGGCCATTGAGGCCGGCCTGACTCATCGAGACCTTTGGGGTCGGGTCAGCATAGAACCGGTGAGCAAGGGCATTTACCGGCCGTCGAGTTGGGACTTTGACCTCGAGGGAGCTGCGAAATCGCTTTCGGCTGCGAGCCCGGGGGCCTGGATTTCGCACATCACGGCCGCCAGGCTTCACGGCTTTCCGCTTCCTCCCTGGCTATCCGACTCAAACGAACTGCACCTCAGCAAGCCGCGGCGCCTCCCGGCAGTACGGCGGAAAGGGGTTACGGGGCACACTCTTGTGGTTGCTGAGGGCGAGATTGAATCGAATCGAGGGCTTTGGATCAGCACACGTCCCAGAACCTGGCTGGACCTTGCCCGCACGCTGCCTTTGAACGAACTCATCTGCGTTGGTGACCACCTCATTCGCGTGCCGCGAGCCGAGTTCGAACAGCGGGACACTGCATACGCGACGATTGACGGCCTCCGTGCGATGGTAGACCGCCACAAGAACCTGCAAGGCGTCGTCCGCGCGCGGGAGGCACTCGAACTCATGCGGGTCGGCGCGGATTCAGCGCCCGAATCCATGCTCCGCCTTGCCATGCTGGATGCCGGGCTGCCGGAACCGGAGCTGCAGATACCCCTCCGGATTGGCGACCGGCTGTCGCCTTCAGCCGACCTCGGTTACCGCGAGCGTCGGCTTGCCATCCAGTACGACGGCGGCCATCACCTTGAGGAGGAACAGATCCACAGTGACCGACGCAGGGACAAGGCGTTCCGCGCCGCCGGCTGGACTGTCCTTGTCTTTGGGAAGGACGACCTGGCTGACGGTTTCAGCGACGCGACAGGGAGAATCAAGGGCGCCCTGCGGAAAGCATGGACAGATCCCGCCATACAGGCTGGCTTCGCACGCCCGAAGGGGTGAACGAGCGTCCACACCAAACCCCGGGAACGTGAGAGAGCGCCAGCGGGAAACCCGGGGAACGTGAGAGAGCGCCAGCAACAAACCCCGGGAACGTGAGAGAGCGCCAGCGGGAAACCCGGGGAACGTGAGAGAGGGTCGGTGGGGATGCAAAAATGCCCGCCACCTCGAGAGGCAACGGGCATTCACGCTTGGTGAAGTATCTCTACTTCTTATTGCGGCGCTGGTGGCGAGTCTTGCGAAGCAGCTTGCGGTGCTTCTTCTTGGCCATACGCTTGCGGCGCTTCTTAATAACTGAACCCACGAAAGTTCCTTACAAACTAGAAGGTCCTGTCTGTTGGAACGGATCCGCGGAAGCAGACAGTACAACTGACAGATTCTTACATTGACGTAAAACGTTCCTTAACAGAGTACCGCTTCAAAGAGGTACCCCATGACCACGGTCCGCGAAACGGACCCCGGCGGCCTCAGGCGGTCTCGGTTTGTCCGTCGACCACAGCACCTTTAAGGTACTGGGCTACGGCTTCCTCCGGAACCCGGAAAGAACGGCCAAACCTGACGGCTGGCATTTCCCCTGAGTGAACCAGGCGATACACGGTCATTTTGGAAACACGCAGGACGTCGGCCACTTCGGCCACCGTCATGAAACGCGCATTCGAGAAGTTAGTCTCCGCGGACATTTCCCATATTCCTTTGCTCTCAGCCGACAGGACACCCCCAGGAAACGGTGTGACGATGCTGAGCCATCCAACAACCATGTGCTAGATACTCTAGAGGCTGATGGGGCCTAAGTGAAAGCTTTTCGAAGAAGTGGGACACTACTCCCCCGAGACCTCCCTGCGCTTCCGTGCGGAGGCAGCGAGCTGATCCAGTACCGACGCCGTGACGTCCCACTCCATGCAGGCGTCCGTGACACTCTGTCCGTACACGAGTTCCTGCTCGCCAGACAGCTGCTTGGCGACATCCAGGTTCTGCGCACCGCCCACCAGGAAGCTCTCCAGCATCACGCCGGCGATGGGGGAAGACGAACCGGCCTCCAGCTGCGCCCCGATTTCCAGCGCGACTTCAGCCTGGCGGTGGTGGCTCTTGCCACTGTTGGCGTGGCTGGCGTCGACGATGAGGCGCGGGTTGAGTCCCTTGCCAGCGAGCTTCGATGAAGCCGCGGCAACGTCGGCGGCAGAGTAGTTCGGCCCCTTGCGTCCGCCGCGCAGGATTACGTGTGTGTCCGGGTTTCCGGCCGTCGCCACCAAAGCTGCACGGCCGTCGTCGTCGATTCCCAGGAAGGCCTGCTCAGCGGCCGAGGCGCCGCAAGCGTCGATGGCCACCTGGAGGTCGCCGTCGGTGCCGTTCTTGAAGCCAATGGGCATCGAGAGCCCGGAGGCCAGCTGCCGGTGGATCTGACTCTCGGTGGTGCGCGCACCGATGGCACCCCAGGAGACGAGGTCTGCCATGTACTGGGGGCTGATGGGCTCGAGGAACTCGGTAGCAGTGGGCAGGCCCAGCGCCGTGACCTGCTTCAGGAATCCACGGGCGGCGCGCAGGCCGGCTGCGATGTCGTGGCTGCCGTCCAGGTGGGGATCGTTGATGAGGCCCTTCCAACCGACCGTTGTCCGCGGCTTCTCGAAGTAGGTCCGCATGACAATCAGCAGGTCTTCCTTGTGCTTCTCGGCCTGGCTCACCAGCCGACGGGCGTACTCGAGTCCGGCCTTGGGGTCGTGGATGGAGCACGGACCAACGATCACGAGCAGGCGGTCGTCCACGCCGTCCATGATGGCGCGGACCTGGTCGCGGCCACGGTCGACGACGGCAGCCGAGCGGGCGTCCAGCGGCAGCTCTGCGATGAGGTCCTGCGGCGCCGGAAGCGGCTCGAAGCGGGCCACCCGAAGGTTGGAGGTGGCGGGCTGTGCGGATTCGTCCGAGGTCAAGGTTTCGGGGGCGATGCTGGTCATTTCTGGGTCCTGTCCGGGATGCGGAGCGGGCCCCTTTTCAGAACCCGCCGGATATGGCGAAGGGCAGAGAATGATCTCTGCCCTGTTGGCTCTGAAGGAAAGTTGGATGCGTGTCAGTTAGACGCGGGCCCCTCCAGAGCCAACGAAAAATACGCATACCAACGGTTTGTCATAGCCACACCATAACCACTGCCCGTCAAGCCCGGCAAATCGTGTCCGTCATGATGACAAGAGTTTGCGCAGGAACTGCAACTGCTTGATCCAGTGGTGCTCCTGTCCGCCCTCGTGGTTGTTGAACCGGTAGACCTCCATGTCCTTCTCCGGGGACCCGCCAATAGCGCCGTAATTGTTGTAGCTCGCGAACACCGTGGACGGCGGGCAAATGTCGTCCATCTGGGCAGCCGAGAACAACGCCGGGACGGTTGCCGCCTTGCCCAGGTGCACGCCGTCGAAGTAGTTCAGTACGGCCAGCATTGGCTCGTAGCGGTCCCGGTGCCTGCCCAGGAACGACGCGATCTCCGGGTACGGACCGCGTGGGGCAATATCGATCGCACGGGGGAAGTCCTGAAGGAAGGGGACGTCCGGCAGCGCGGCGATAACGCCGTCGAGCCTTCCGGCCGTCAGCCCGGCGGCAGCGACGGTGATGCCGCCGCCCTGGCTCACTCCGGTGAGAACCACGGCGGAAGGGTCGACGGCGGCGTGGCTCTGCGCCGCTTCGACGGCGCGGAAGGCGTCCACGTAGACCCGGCGGTAATAGTAGTTGTCCTGGTGGTCCGCACCCCGGGTCATGAGGCCCGCGTAGTTGACCTCACCCGCCGAAGGGTGCGGATCCGGAGTGTCCCCGGAGACTCCGCCGTACCCTTGGCCGCGGGTGTCCATAATGAAGTGGGCATACCCGGCCTGCGCCCAGCGGGTGTTTTGATTGACCAGGCCGCGACCACCCGAGTAGCCGATGTACTCCACCACCACGGGAAGCCGCGTGCCGGGCTCCAGGTGCGCCGGAAGGTGCAGCCACCCCTTGATCCTGTCTCCTCCAAACCCCGAGAAGGTGACGTCGAAGGTGTCGATCACTGACAGATAGTTGTCCACCGGCTCGAAGACAGCGTCCAGCGGCAGAGCCCTGGCCTCGGCGATGGTACGGTCCCAGAACTGGTCCAGATCGGCGGGAGGTACGGCGCTGGAAGTGTAGTCGCGGAGCTGCTCAAGGGGCAGATCAAAGAGTGGCATGGGGACATCCTACGTCATGGTTTCGTGTGCCCCGTCACAGGGCTGGAGGCTCATGTGCCAAGCCGGCAGAAAGCAGCGAAAGCGCGGCCCCGGTTGATCACTGATGACCAACCGGGGCCGCGGTTTCGGCGCGTAACAAGCTAGCTGATGGCGGACTTCATTTCGTCCACAGCCTTCTTGCCGGCTTCTTCAGCCGAAAGCCTGTTGAACATGACCTCCGAGGTGTAGCGCTTGATTATTTCCTGGATGGCACCGGCGCCCTTCGGCGGTGCGGCAGGCGCCTCGCCAAGCTCGTCCTTGATGGCGCCGATGAAGTCCACTACCTTGACGTCGGCCTTTGCCAACTTGGGTGCGATTGCTTCGCGGACATCGGAGTTCGGGTAGACGCCGCGGTCTGCCAACAGGATTTCGCCGGCCTTGACGTTGTTGGTGAGGAAGTTGATGAACTTGGCGGTTTCCTCAGGGTGCTTGGTCCGAGAGGAAGCTGACCAGAACTGCGAGGCCTTGTACCACAGTCCGGCGTCGTCAGCCTTGCCCGTCTTCGACGGGAAGCGGAGGATCTGGAGTTCCCCACCCGCTGCCTTTTCGAGGGCCGGGAGCTGGTTGGACCACCAGAACGCCATGCCGTTCTTGCCGGTTGCCAGACCACTCTGGTCCAGCGGAGCGGCTTCCGCTTCAACAATTTCCGACGCCGACGGGACAGCCTTCTTCTCGCTCATGTCCTTCAGGAATTCCCAGTAGCCCTTGATGTCAGAGGGCTCGAAGCCGAGCTTGCCATCCTGGGTGTACAGCGACTTGCCGTTCTGTCGCAGCCACACGCCAAGCGAGGCCTCATCCGTGCCATAGGCTGCGGCACCATACGTACCCTTGGGAGACTTGGCGGTTACCTCTGCGGCGATACGCTCGAAATCATCCCAAGTCCAGGTCTTGTCGTCCGGCAGCGCTACGCCGGCGGCCTGGAAAACAGCCGGATTGGCGAGAATGGTGGCGGCGTTGATACCCGCCGCAATACCCGTCAGGCCCTTTTCACCCTTGCCGGCGTTCAGCGCGGCCTCGTCCATCTTGGACGTATCGATCTGGTACTTGGACAGGTCAAGAAGTGCACCGCGGGTGGAGTATTCGGTGATGTATTTCTCGTCCATCTGGATGATGTCAGGAGCATCATTGGCGGCCACCTGTGTTGCCAACTTGTCCCAGTACCCGGACCAGTCGCCAAACTCTGCCTTGATCTTGATGTTCGGGTTTTCGGCCTCGAATGCCTTGATGGCTTCCTGCGTCAGCTGGGCCCGCTTGTCGCCGCCCCACCAGGAGAAACGGAGCTCGACCTTGCCGTCTGCGCTCTTGGCCTCGGAACCTCCGCCGCAAGCGGTGAGTGCAAGGACTGCGGCAGCCGTGGCCGCGATCAAAGCAGAGGCACGGAGTTTGCGCTTGCTGCGTTTGGCCTTGGCAATCAAGGATTCTCCTGTTGTTGCTGCTGCGGGGGCGACTGCTTCACCCTCTGAATGTGCGGGCACTGATGTCTCCGATCTTCGTTGATCCTGATGCGATATGTATGAGAAAGCGTTTTCTTGAATTATGGTACAAGTCACATTCTTGTATTACAAGATACTGTCTTGTTCCTTTTTCCACAGAATTTCGACGGCGGCGTCTCGGCAGGGCGCCATGCCCCAGCAGGGGCGGCATGCCATCCGCTGAAGCCCGGGCGCCTACTTGATACCCGTGGTTGCGATGCCCTTGATGAGGAACCTCTGTCCGAAGAGGAAGACCAGGAAGACGGGCAACAGGGACACGATGGACATCGCGAAGAGCGAGCCCCAGCTGGTGGCCGACTGCGAATCGACGAACGCCCGCAGGGCAACCGGAACTGTGAACATGTCCGGATCCGTCAGGTAGATCAGCGCGCCAAAGAAATCATTCCAGGTCCAAATGAACGTAAAGATGGTGGTGGTGGCAAGCGCCGGAACCATCAAGGGCAGGATCACCCTGAGGAAGATCCTGGGATGGCCTGCGCCGTCAATGCGGGCTGCCTCGTCCAAGTCCTTGGGAATGCCGCGGATGAACTGGACCATGAGGAACACGAAGAACGCATCCGTAGCCAGCAGCTTGGGCACGATCAACGGCCAGAAGGTGTTCACCCAGCCGATCTGCGAGAACAGGATGTACTGCGGGACGATGACCACGTGGAACGGGAGCATGATGGTCAGCAGCATGATGCCGAAGAACAACTTCTTACCGCTGAACTGGAGTCGGGCAAAAGCGTAGGCGGCCATGGAACACGAGACCAGGTTGCCAACGATCGAACCCAGGACCACGATCGCCGAGTTGATCATGTAATGCCCGAACGGGTGGGTCAGCGCCGACCAGCCATCGGTGTAGTTGCTCATTTCCAGGTTGTTCAACCACAGACCCGGTTCCCGGAAAATGAGGTCGTTCGGGCGCAGGGAGGAGATCACCATCCACAGCAACGGATAGATCATCACTCCACCAACGATGATCAGGATGGCGTGCTTGATCAGGCCCTTGATGCGGGCACTGCGGCTGAAAGCCAGGTTGCCGCGGGATTCACGACGGCGAGGGTTCTTGTCGTTTTTGGCAGCGGAATCGCCGCTGGCCGCGGGAAGAGTCTGGAGCTTAGTCATCGTAGAACACCCAATACTTTGAAGCGATGAAGTTGATGGCAGTAAAGACACCGATGATGACCAGGAGGAACCAGGCCATTGCCGAGGCGTAGCCCATATCAAACTGGCCGAAGCCCTTTTGGTACAGGTACAGGGTGAAGAACATCGTGGAGTCGGACGGGCCACCGTTGCCGCCGGAGACGATGAACGCCTGGGTGAACGACTGGAACGAGCCGATGATCTGCAGCACGAGGTTGAAGAAGATGATGGGGCTCAGCATGGGCAGCGTGATGCGCCCGAACTGCTGGAGCGTAGTGGCACCGTCAACCTTGGCTGCCTCGTAGTACATGTTCGGGATCTGGCGCAGTCCGGCCAGGAAGATGATCATCGGGCTGCCGAAGGTCCACACGTGGAGCAGGATGATGGAGCCAAGGGCTGTGTTGGGATCCGAGATCCACCCCGGCCCCTCGATCCCAATCATTGCCAGCACTTGGTTCACCAGTCCCGTGGTGCCGAAGATCTGCTTCCACAGGATAGCTACGGCCACGGAACCGCCCAAAAGGGAGGGCAAGTAGAAGATCGAGCGGTAGAAGGGCAATCCACGCAGTCCCTTGTCCAGGACCAGCGCAATCACCAGGGCAACGGCCAGCTGGAGGGGAACGCCTACCAGCACATAGGTGAACGTGACCCGTAGCGAGTTGTGAAGCCGGGCATCGCCAAACATGCGGACGAAGTTGTCCAGCCCCACCCATTCCGGCGGCTGCAACAGGTTGTAGTCCGTGAAGGACAGGTACAACGACATGAGCATGGGTCCCACCGTGATGACGCCGAGGCCCAGCAACCATGGAAGGAGGAAGACATAGGCGGCCTTGTTGTCGCGGCCGTTCGCCTTCTTCTCTTCCTTGGTCATGGGGCCCTTGCGGCGGGTCATTGATGAGAGTTCGCCAATAGCGCTCATTGCTTCCCCCTCGCCGTCCCGCGAGCGCCTTGCGGCGTCCCCGCGTGTTCATATGCGGCCATGTGGTCTCCTTTGGTCATCGTGGCCATCCACGGAGTACGAAGTGTGGTTGGTGCTTGCCTGCAGGACGTCGCCGGTTTCTGGCGCTACCCCTCGAAGTGCCAGGATCCGGGTCCCGGTTTCAGCGGCTCCGTACCAAAGTAAACGTTTTCTTGACCCATGTACAGCCTTTTGCTAATTTTTGAGAAAGCGTTTTCTGATGAGGAAACCGCAGACACCCTCCAGCCTCCCTTGACCTCCGCCCCAGACCCAGTTAGGACACTTTCATGACGCAATCCTTGGCTGCCGCCTCCCCCAAGGATCCCGCGCGGCTCCCACGGATAGCCTTGGTGGGTGTCCACGGTTTCGGCGAACGGCACCTGGAAAACCTGGAAAGACTGGCCGCTGCCGGAATCCTGGAACTGGTGGCAGTAGCGGACCCGCAGCCACCTGCCGAGGGCACGCTCGCGACCGAAGTCGCGGTCTTTGCTTCCTTGGACGAGCTCCTGGCATCGGGTCCGGCACCGGACGTCGTCATCATCTCCACCCCAATCCAGACCCACGCTCCCTTGGCCCTCGCTGCCATCGCGGCAGGGTCCAACGTATACCTCGAGAAACCGCCGGTCGCCTCATTGGCTCAATACCGGGAAGTCATGGCGGCGGCCGCCGAGTCCGGTTGCTTGGTCCAGGTGGGCTTCCAAAGCCTTGGTTCGGACGCGCTACCGGCCATGGATGCCCTGGTGGCGGCAAGTACCATAGGCGAGGTCCGGGGCATCAGTGCCACTGGCATGTGGCTACGCGACAAGGCCTACTTCAAACGCTCCCGCTGGGCGGGTAAGCGCAGCCTCGACGGAACGGACGTGGTGGACGGAGTGGCCACCAATGCCTTGGCCCATGCGGTGGCTACCGGGCTTCGGCTGGCCGGCGCCCGTACCCTGGAAGACGTTAAGTCCGTGGACACGGACCTTTACCGGGCCAACGACACCGAAAGCGATGACACCTCCGTTGTGAGGGTCCGGACGACACACGGCACGGTGCTCACCTGCGCCCTGACGCTCAGCGCCCCTGAGCAGTCCGCACCCGTTGTTACCGTGTACGGCACCCTGGGCCAGCTCACGCTTTATTACACGGAAGACCGCGTGGAGATCACCACCCCGCAAGGAACCAGGACCGAATGCTACGGCCGGACCGACCTTTTGGAGAATCTGCTCGCCGCCCGGTCCGAAAAAGATTTGCTCAGCCCCCTGCGCGCCTCCGGTGCCTACATGGCGGTTTTGGAAGCTATCCGCACGGCAGAGGCCCCCCGCCCGATCCCTCCGCAGTTCATTACGTGGGAAGGCCAAGGGGACCAGGCGCACGCTGTAGTGCAGGGCATCGGGTCCCTGATCCGCCGGGCGGCCTTGGGCCAGGCTACGTTCGCCGAACTCGGGGTGCCCTGGACCTCCTCCGAGACACCCGGGCTCACCATCAACGGTGCCACGGTCGCCAATGTCCAGGACGGCACCCACATCCGGCCCACATCATCGCCACGGCCCTACCTCCACCCCGTGCGAACCCTGGCCGGAACCGTAGTCACGGAGCACGTGCCCGAAGACCATGTATGGCATTTAGGGGCCGGTGTAGCCCTGCAGGATGTGGACGGGATCAACTTCTGGGGCGGCCGGACCTACACCCGCGAAGCCGGGATGTATGTCTGGCGCGAGGACCACGGCAGGATCATCACGGACTCCGCAGAGCACGGTGACGGGTTCCGGAAGGAGCAGTTGAGCTGGCTCGGACCCGACCATTCACCAATACTCCGCGAACAGCGCGAGTGGCGGTGGGCCGCCGTCGGGAATTCAGCCTGGCAACTGGCGCTCGACTTCACGTTGGAGTCCGCCACTGGGCGTCCTGTGCTGCTGGGCAGCCCCGGTTCCAACGGGCGGCCGGAGGGCGGTTACGGCGGCTTCTTCTGGCGGCTCCCGCCGGTTGGCGACGCCACGATCTGGACCCCCGACGCCCGCGGCGAGGACGCGGTCCACGGGAGCGTCGCGCCGTGGCTGGCCTGGTCCGGAACGTTCGACGCCGGTCCCGCCGGAGCTGCGCATCCCGCCAACGATCCCGGGCTGGGTCACCCGGCAACACTCGTGTTCTTCGCCTCGCCACAGGCACCGGACCCTTGGTTCGTACGGCACTCGGGCTATCCCGGCGTCGGCTTGTCCCTGGCATGGGACAGCCCATTGGCCGCCGAACCTGGCCGCCCGGTCCACAGGACAGTGCGAGTGCTCATCGCGGACGGTTTCCTGGCAACGCACGACATTAAACAGCTCATCACCACTTTGGGGGAATCGGCATGACCGCACCTACTCAATCCACGCCGGCGCACTCTTTGGCGGAACCCGGCAACGTCGCCGACCGTGCCGTGAAGCGGCGTCGCGTCCTGGACATCCTTGACGCTGCAGGACGCGACTCACTTCTGCTCACTTCCAACACTGCCCTCACCTGGTACCTGGACGGCAGCCGTGTCCACATCAGCTTGGCCGGCGACCCCATCGCCGCACTCCTGGTGGACCGGACCGGCGACCATTTGGTGACGTTCAACAACGAGGCCGGACGCATCGCCGCTGAAGAGCTCCCGGAGGGGGTCAGCCTCGACACGGTCCCATGGAACGGCCAACTGCACGCCGCGGCGGCGAAGCTGGCGCTCGATGGCGATCCGCTGGTGGAAGCCGCTGTCGCTGCCGAATTGCGGGCCGCCCGGCAGCAGCTTTTGCCCGGCGAAGCCGCCCGGTATGCCCGGCTGTCGGCTGACGTAGCTCGCGCCATGACGGACGTCCTCCAGTCCGTGACACCGGCAACTACTGAATTTCAACTGGTTTCGGAGCTGGCTGCCCACATTGTGGCCATGGGCGCCGAGCCGCTCGTGCTGCTCTGCAATGGTGAGGCCCGCAGCAACTTCCGCCACCCGCTGGCCACGCACTCCGCCATCGGGCGTCGCGCCATGGCTGTGGTGTGTGCCCGCCGCAGTGGCTTGGTTGCCAACGCCACCCGCTGGGTGGCGTTCGACGCCGGCACCCCCGCTGAGCTCGACGCCGAGGCACGCATCGCAGCAGTGGAGGCCGACATCTTCCGGGCCACGGTTCCGGGAGTCCGGCTCAACCAGGTCTTCAGCGAAATCCAAGACGCCTACGCCAGGCACGGCTTCGGCGAAGACCAGTGGAAGCTTCATCACCAGGGCGGACCGGCTGGATATGCGGGCCGCGACCCCCGTGTCACGGCCGACGTCACGGACACGATCGTCCTGAACCAGCCGTTCACGTGGAACCCCTCGGGACACGCTGTGAAAATCGAGGACACCGTGTTGCTCACGGAATCCGGCGTGCGCGTCCTGACCGTGGACGAACGCTGGCCGACCACCGAAGTGGACGGCCGCCGTCGTCCCTTGACGCTTCGCCCCTGACCGGGGCCACCACGCACGAAAGGGGCGGGGTCACCATCACGGTGGCCCCGCCCCTTCGCGTGTGGCGGCCCAACTAGGTGACAGCAAGTGTCGCAATGAGCGCTCAATGCGACGTTTGCTGTCACCTACTTGGGCTAGCCGAGCGTCAGGATACCGTCCACCCGACGCGGGATGCCCAGGGGGTTGGCGTCGCGAAGGGCCGGGTGCAGCACACTTTCCGGCGCGTCCTGATACGCAACGGGACGCTGGAAGCGACGAACCGCCGTCGCACCAACCGAAGTGAACAGCGAGGTCGTGGCCGGGTACGGTCCACCATGCTGCTGGGCCCAGTTCACGGCCACTCCGGTGGGCCAGCCATCGAACAACACGCGCCCCGCCAAGCCACTCAGCTGCTCCACAAGCGCCGAGACGTCCTCGTCCGGCTCAGCGTGGACGGTGCCCGTCAGGCTTCCGGGAACCTTCGCAAGGGCAGCAGACAGTTCCTCCTGGTTGGCGTACTCGATGAGCAACGTCGTGGGGCCGAAGCATTCCTCCAGCAGCTCGTCCGGTCGTTCCAGGACGTTGGCCGCCGTAGTGGAAAAGACCACCGGCGCGGCACCATCCGAAAGGCTGTCCTGCTCCACCGAACCACTGACGACGGCGACACCCGGCTGCCCCGCCACGTTCCGGAGGCCGTCCGGATAGGCTTCCGCAATACGCTCCGTCAGCATGGCCGCGGTCGGCTTGTCCTTGCTGGCTTCGGCAAGCTGAGAGGCGAAGTCCGTGCCCGCCGGGATGAACACAAGCCCCGGCTTGGTGCAGAACTGGCCGGCGCCCATGGTGAAGGACCCCGCCAGGCCGGCGGCGAGCTGCTGTCCCCGTCCGGCCAATGCGTCGGCCGTGATGACCACGGGGTTCAGGCTGCCCAGCTCTCCATAGAACGGAATGGGCTCGGGCCGCGAAGCTGCGAGATCGAACAGCGCCCGGCCGCCGGGGATGGATCCGGTGAAGCCCACGGCCTTGATGGCAGGGTCCTGGACCAACGCGGTACCGGCCTCCCTGCCGCTGACCAAAGCGAAGATTCCGTCGGGAGCACCGGCCCTGGACAAGGCTTCCGTGACGATTTCCGCCGTCCGCTCAGAGAGCCGCAGGTGCCCGGAGTGCGCTTTGACGATCACCGGGCATCCGACGGCGAGCGCGGATGCGGTATCGCCCCCGGCGACAGAGAAGGCGAACGGGAAGTTCGACGCCGAGAACACCGCAACGGGGCCGATCGGACGCAGGATGCGGCGCAGGTCGGGCTTGGGCGGGGTGGTTGAGGGATCGGCGTGGTCAATGACCGCTTCAAGGTAGGCACCCTCGGTGATGACCTGGGCGAACAACCTCAGCTGGCCGCTGGTCCTTGCTACTTCCCCGGTCAGCCGGACCGTGCCAAGGCTCGTTTCGGAGTCGGCAATGGCCACAAGCTCGGTGACGTTGGCGTCCAACGCGTCGGCGACGGCGGTCAACCAGGAGGCGCGTTCGACGTCGGAAGCGGCTGCGGTCACCTTCGCCGCTGCCGTGGCTGCTGCGGTGAGCGAGGTCAGATCAAGAGTTGCTGTACTCAATGCGGTTTCCTTTGCTTTCAGGGGCTGACGTGTCATAGGCCTGTTCCAACGGCAAGGAGCCGCCGAACTCAAAGCCGAGTCCGGCAAGGCCCGCTGAGCCGAGCCTGATGGTGCCCGTTGTGTTGCTGATCCGTACCGGGGAAGGTCCGGCCAGGATTCCGAGTTGCCCGAATGAGGCGTCCTCCACGTCCTCGACGCTGACCGGCTCGGCCAAAGTGAGCGCCAGCTGGCCCGAGAGTTCAGGGAGCAGGTGCGGGGCCACCCGGATGCTGTGGGTACGGGCCAACTCAACGATCCTGCGGAACGGTGTTATTCCGCCCACCCGGACGATGTTGGGCTGGATGATATCTACGGCTTCGGCCTCAATGAAGTCGCGGAAGCGGTAGACGGTGTGGACGTTTTCACCCAAGGCAATGGGCACCGGCGAGTGCTTCCGCAGGCGGCGGTAGGCCCAGAGGTCATCGGCACGGATGGGTTCTTCCAGCCATTCCAGTCCGTACTCCCCCAACACCTCCAAGGCACGGAAGGTGTGGGCAAGGTCCCAGCGCTGGTTGGCGTCGATCATGAGGAGCCGGTCCGGACCAATGACTTCCCGGACAGCGGCCACCCGCTCGGCGTCCTCCCGGAGTTCGGGCTTTCCCACCTTGATCTTCACGGCCCTGTGCCCGGCAGCCACCCATCGCTGCGCCTGCTCCACGAGCTGCTCCAAGGTGTAGTGCAGGTTTACGCCGGAGCCGTACACCTCCACGGACTCCTGACGCTGTCCCAAAAGCCCGGTGACCGATGTTCCCGCCTGCCGCGCCTTCCAATCCCACAGGGCGAGGTCGACGCCGGCCATCGCGATGGTGGTCAGGCCTCCCCCACCGGCTTCATGGAGCCGCTTCCAGAGCTGGTCCCACACTGTCTCCGCATTGGCCTCAAGCCCAATGATGAAAGGGGCGATGTCGTGATCCAGGAGTGCTTTGACTGCCTGGGGACCAATCGTAGGGGTCCAGGAGAAACCGTGGCCCGTGCCGCCGTCGTCCGTTGTCAGAGTAGTCACAATGACATGGTTTTCGGGCGCCTCCGCACCCCAGCTGCGCAGCAGCGGAACAGTGATCAGGCGGGTAGCGAGGCCCGTGATGCGGGCTGGCATCAGCGTTCTGCCAGTTCGTGGCCCTTGGCCAGGATGGCCTTGAGCTCCAGCAGTTGCTCCTCCGTGGGATCAACCAACGGCGGGCGGACCGGCCCAACCGGCAGGCCTGCCAGGCGGAGACCGGCTTTGATGAGCGAGACGCCAAAGCCCGGCGTCTGGTCACGGAGGCGGACCAGTGGTGCGTAGAACCCTTCGAGGAGGGCGTGGCGTCGTTCTTCATCCCCGGACATGTAGGCGTCGTAGTAGGCCTTGGCGATCTCCGGTGCCATGGCGAAAGCTGCCGAGGAGTACAGGGGGATGCCCAGTCCGCGGTAGGCGCCCTGGGTCAGTTCGGCGGTCAACAGCCCGTTGAACAAGGCAAAGTCCGTGCGGCCGCTCGCGTTGATGGAGGACACGATTTCCTGGGCCAGGCCGACGTCGCCGATTCCGTCCTTAAAGCCAACCACCTTCGGGTTTGCAGTGAGGCGGGTGATGGCTTCAGCGGTGAACTTGGCGGTGCCCCGGTGGTACACGATGACGGGCAGGCTGCTGGCGGCAGCGACAGCCTCGACGTAGGCCACCACACCGTCCGTGGGGCCCGTGACCAGGTACGGCGGGAGCACCAGGAGGGCATCTGCGCCGGCTTCCTCGGCCACCTTGGCAGCGGCCAGGGCATGGCCCAGCGGTCCGCCGGCACCGGAGACCACCGGGACGGCTCCGGCAACGGCCTCGACGGCGGCAGTCACCACGGTGCGGATCTCATCGAGGGAGAGCGCATGGAATTCGCCGGTGCCACACGCCGGGAAAACGCCGCCCGGCCCGAACGGAAGCCGTGAGGTGATGTGCTCCTTCAGCAGGGCGACATCGACGCTGCCGTCCTCGGCGAAGGGCGTGACGGGAAAGAACAGTACGCCGTCGAAATTCATGGTGTCTCCTTGGTTGCTCCCGCCGGCACCAGGCCGGCATGGGACTCGTCATTGAGTGGTGCTTGGTTTACTGCAGTATCGGGGCCGGTGTACGGCGGGGTCAGTTCCGTACGCCAGGTGCGCTTCGGTTCCCAGCCCAGGAGCTTGCGGGCTTTGTCGATGGAAAACGCCGGGCTGGTTCCTGTGAGGTGCGCGGTGAGGGGCGCGCTGCCGGGAAGGAAGCGCGGGAAGAGTTCAGCCAAAGGCGCTGTGGCCAAGGCATCCTTCGCGCCAACGAAGAACACCTCGCCGTTGGGAATGGTGTCCATCTTCTCCAGCAGCACATCCAGGAATTCGGCAACATCCCGGGCGTCCACGTAGTTGAACAGGGCTGGGGCGGACAGCGCGGGATCGTCCAGGCGTTCGCGGACCGTGTGGCCTTGCTGCGTGGGCGCTCCTTCCCATTCCTCCGGGGAGATCACGAAGCACGGGCGGAAAGCGGCGTAGCGGATGTTGTTGCCCTGGGCCGCGGCGAACATCTGCACCGTCTGTTCGGCGATCAGCTTGGATAGCGCATAGGCGTTCCACGGCTTGGGCGGCGTCTGCTCGTTCAAGGGAAACGACGGCGGCAACCATCCGGCCGGCGAACCATAACCAAGGGCGGTGGGGCTGCTGGCGGTGATGATCTTCGGTACGCCGGCGTCGGTCGCTGCACTGATGACCGCGTAGGCGAGCCGGGTGTTCGTGCTGAAAATGACGTCCTCGGGCGCGCTGAAAGGTACGGCTATAGCAGCGAGGTGGATGACGGCGTCGGGCGCTGTTTCGCGGATAAGCCGCTCCGCCTCCCCCGGCGCCAGCAGGTCTGCGCTGAATTGCTCGACGCCGGCGGGCAGCTGCCTTGCCGGGATGGCATCGCGATCAACCGAAATGACCTTGTGGCCTGCTTCGGCGAGGCCGGCCACGACGCTGCGGCCGAGCCTGCCTGAACCGCCGGTGACGAAAATCCTGCTCATGGTCTGTCTCCTTGTTTGGGGGAAGCGGTCAGGACTGGTTGCGGCCGAGATCGACGCCGAGGCCGAGTTCGCTGATCCGGACGGGGAGTTCCGTCTCCAGGGATTGGTTTCCTGCGATGCCGACAGAGACCGAGCGAAGTCCGTCGATATAGCCGGACGGACGGCCCAGCGGGTCAATGCCGGGGCCGTTGAAGAGGTCCGAGAGCAGCAGGTTGTCGCCGCCGCCGTGGCCCCCTTCACCGTTGATGATGGGCACCTCGTAGGCAGCTTCCCAGTGGCGCTGGACCACCAGTCGTTCACCGTTCCGGCGTACGGCGTCGTCCTCCTCGATGGGGGTGGCGCTCGGGTCCACCACGGTCTTCTTATCGGTGCTCGACTCGACGGCGGCACGCTCCACCACTTCGAGTTCGGCGCGGCCCTCGGTGCCGTTGACCGTGACGCGGTAGCCCTCCCAGGGGCTGTGGGCGTTCAGCGAGTAGCTCAGGGTGGGCCCGCCCTGGTAGTCCACCACCAGGGCGAGGTTGTCCTCGATGGTGATGCCTTCGGTGAACACGTCCTGGTCGCGGAGGTAGCCGTCGAATTTTTCGTTGTCGTAGTACAGGGCTTTCAGCCGCTCGTCCTCGCGCATGTCCAGGCGGAAGGGGTCATGTTCCAGGCCGTCCACTGTGCCGCGCTCCGGGCGGGCCCCCAGGCCACGCTCCGCGGCGTTCTTGTCGCCATAGAAGCGAAGGCCGCCGGAGGCGAACACGCGCTCCGGCACATCATTGATCCACCAGTTGACGAGGTCGAAGTGGTGCGAAGCCTTGTGGATGAGCAGGCCGCCGGAGTTCTTCTTGTCACGGTGCCAGCGGCGGAAGTAGTCCGCGCCGTGCACGGTGTCCAGCACCCAGCTGAAGTCGATGGAGGTCACTTTGCCGATCACGCCGTTCTGGATGACTTCCTTGAGCGCGCTGTTACGCGGCGAGTAGCGGTAGTTGAAGGTGACCACTACGTTGCGGCCGGTCTTGGCGACGGCCTCGGTGATGCGGCGGCAACCCTCGACGTCGATGGTCAGGGGCTTTTCAACCACGACGTCGGCACCTGCCTCGAGCGCCTCGACGATGTAGTCCGCATGGGTGTAGTCGGGCGTCGTCACGATGACGCGCTCGATGTTGTTGGACCGGATGAAGTTGGTGAGTTCGCCCGGTTCGAAGGAAGCCACCGGATCGGTTCCGCCGAGCTCCTTGATGAGCGCCCGGTAAAAATCCACGCGGCCTTGGTTGACGTCGGACAACGCAACCAGCTGGGCCACATCGGAGTGTTGTCCGTAGATGGCCCGGATGTACATTTCCGAGCGGCCGCCCGTTCCGATCAGGGCGATTCGGGTCCGGTGGGTGCCCTGGGTCCGGATTGCCCCTTCTGCTGACAGGGTGCGGGTCTCGGCTGAGTCGACGTTGACCATGTTTGTGCCCCTTTCAAAAGGCAGGAGTGAACCGCTTGACGGCCCGGATACGTGTGGAAGAATATGCGAGAAAGCGTTTTCTCAGAGGGTTATAAGCTTTCTATCAAGACTCTGGTGGTCGCGTCAACCAGTACTCCAACGACGGAGCACTCGGTGGACGAACAAAGGGAAGGGGCCACATGGCACGCAGGAACACCAACAGGCGCGTTGGGATTGCCGACGTCGCGGAGAAGGCCGGCGTCTCACACGCAACGGTTTCACGCGTCATGAACGGTAACGCAGCAGTTGATCCCGGCATCGCCGAACGGGTGCGCGCCGCCGCGGCTGAGCTCAAGTACCAACCCAACCCCGTTGGCCGAAGCCTGGCCCTGGGAAAGACAGACACCATCGGGATCGTGGTCCCGGATTTGGCCAACCCCACCTTCCAGGCAATTCTTCGGGGACTCAGCATCGCCGCGGCCCAGGACGGGTATCGCGTCCTCATCGCGGATTCCTCGGAAGTCACCAGCGAGGAAGCGATCCTGGCCGGGGAAGCCCGGCGGCGCTGCGACGGCGTCGTGCTCTGCGCACCCCGCATGGGCGATGCCGAGCTCGAGGAACTGGCCCCAACCCTGCATCCGCTGGTCCTCATCAACCGCACCACGGTGGCCACCAACACCCCGAGCCTTAGCGTGGACTACAGCCAGGGCATCCAGGAATTGGCGCAGCACCTCGTGTCGCTTGGCCACCGCCGTCTGGCCTTCCTTTCCGGCCCTGAGCACAGCGCCTCGAACCGGCAACGCTTGGTTGGCTTGGAGCAGTTCCGGACGGAGCACCCGGAGATCGAACTGCAGATGCTCCCGGGCGGCTCCAACTTTGATTCGGGCCACGAATGCACCGATGCCATCATTGCCAGCGGCGCCACGGGCATCCTCGCCTTCAACGACCTCGTGGCCATGGGGTTGCTCAGCGGTCTTCACGAGCGGGGAATCCGGGTTCCGGAGGACATTTCCGTGACGGGCTTCGACGACATCCCCTTCGCCAAATACACCACCCCGCCACTGACCACAGCAGCCGTGCCCATCAATGAGCTCGGGAGCCTGGCATGGCGGCGGATGCGGGAGCAAATCCAACAGTCGGACACAGCCCCCAGCCAGGCGCAGGACGAGTTCTCGCCGCGGATGGAAATCCGCAAGAGCACCGCAGCCCCGGCCCTCAAACCCGCCTAGAAGCAACGCGGGGTCACTTATGGCCCTTTCGGAGGGCCTACATGGGCCATAAGTGACCCCGGGTTGCTCTAAGATTCGCGGGCTGAGCCCAGTCCCGCCTCCTTGTAGAAGCCCTGGATGTGGGCTGCCACCAGCTCGGCCGCCTTGCCGCCGTCGTGGTTGTTCACGGCGGCGAGGATGGCACGGTGTTCGCCTCTCAGCCGTGCGCAAGTCGCGTTCCAGTCAGGCAGGTTTTCCGTCAGCTCGCCCGCGTAGTTCTCGATCGCGCCGCGCAGCGAGGCCATCATGGCGCTGACCACCGCATTGCCCGCAGCCTCGGCCAAGGCCACATGGAAGCGGGCATCGAGGGCCAGGAAGGCCCCGATGTCCTGTGTTGAATCCATCTGCTCGAGCAGCTCCGCGGCCTCCCCCAGCGCCGGCGCATCCACTGTGGCACGTGCCGCGGCCCAGGACTCCAGCAGGACGCGGGTCTCCACGACGTCGGCCACGGGAAGGTGGCGGGTGGCCACATGCAGCCGAAGGGTGGAACCCAGCGCTGATCCGGGCTCGGCGATGACAATGGTCCCGGCGTCTTTGCCCGAACCGACGCCGGCGCGGACCACACCCATTGCTTCGAGAATCCTGACCGCCTCGCGCACGGAAGTCCGCGATACCTGTAGCTGCTCGGCCATGACCCGCTCCCCCGGCAGCCGCCCTCCCAGGACGAGGTCTCCATCGGACAACTGCTTCTCGATCCACTGCAGGACAAGTTGGTGCGTTCGCATATGGGAATACTAGTTGATGTGGTCCGACCACATGGATTACAGTGTGGTTAGACCACACAGCATTCAAGGGAGAACCGCATGACCGACACCCTCGATCCCAAGATCACGGCAGCGCCCGCCAACGCTGGCAGCGACGAAAACGTGACCCGCCCGCCCCAGCCGCGACCCGCCGTCGTGCGGCCCCCGGCACTGAAGAGGCGCGTTCCCAAAGTTTCCGACCTCGCGCCGCTGATGCAGTTCAAGAAGCCCGAATTCAGTAAGGCCGCCCGGCTCAAGCGCGCCAGCACAATCCGGGAGCTGCGCGACATCGCCAAACGCCGCACCCCGAAGGCGCCGTTTGACTACACCGACGGTGCCGCGGAAGAAGAGATCACCCTGCGCAGGGCACGCCAAGCCTTCCAGGACATCGAATTCCGCCCGGGCATCCTTCGGGACGTGTCCAGGATCGACCTCCGCACCGACATTCTGGGCAAGGAGTCCCGCCTTCCGTTCGGCATCGCACCCACCGGCTTCACCCGGATGATGCAGTCCGAGGGCGAATACGCGGGCTCGCAGGCCGCTGAAGCCGCCGGAATCCCATACACGCTCTCCACCA
The DNA here is from genome assembly GCF_042667405.1 of Paenarthrobacter sp. NPDC057355. NCBI lineage: Bacteria > Bacillati > Actinomycetota > Actinomycetes > Micrococcales > Micrococcaceae > Paenarthrobacter > Paenarthrobacter sp. NPDC057355. Next base: position 20,951 of record NZ_JBHVAL010000018.1, read on the forward strand.
TGGGCACCGCGTCTATTGAGGACGTTGCAGCGGCCGCCCCGAACGGCCGGAACTGGTTCCAGTTGTACCTGTGGACCGACCGGGACCGTTCGCTGGAATTGATCGAACGGGCAGCGAGGGCCGGCAACGACACCCTCATGGTCACCGTGGACACTGCCGTAGCCGGTGCACGCCTCCGCGATGTCCGCAACGGCATGACCATCCCGCCGGCGCTTACCGTGAAGACCGTCCTGGATGCTTCCTACCGCCCGGCGTGGTGGTTCAACTTCCTCACGCACGAACCCCTCACGTTCGCCTCGCTCTCGCGTTACACGGGCACCGTGGCAGACCTGATCAACTCCATGTTCGACCCCACCCTGACCTATGAGGACCTGGACTGGCTGCGCGAAACCTGGAAGGGCAAGCTGGTGGTCAAAGGCATCCAGACCGTGGAGGACGCCCGGCGCGTCGTTGACCACGGAGCTGATGGCATCATCCTGTCCAACCATGGTGGCCGCCAACTGGACCGCGCGCCCATCCCCTTTCACCTGCTGCCTGAGGTCACCTCGGCGCTGAAGGCAGACAACAGCAACGCCAACGTCATCCTGGACACGGGCATCATGAGCGGGGCGGACATCGTCGCGGCATTGGCGTTGGGCGCAGACTTTGCCCTGATCGGCCGCGCCTACCTCTACGGATTGATGGCCGGCGGACGCGAGGGCGTGGACCGGACCATCCAGATCCTGGAGAAGGACATGACCCGGACCATGGCACTCCTGGGCGTCAGCAAGGTTTCGGACCTGAACCCGGATCACGTGCGGCTCCTGCAGCGCTAAAGCCCCCATGTAAGTGACAGCACCTGTCGCATTGGGCCTCCATTGCGACAGGTGCTGTTACTCAGTTGGGTAGCGGGGGCGTTAGATGAGGCCTTGGGCGAGCATCGCGTCGGCTACCTTGACGAAGCCACCGATGTTCGCGCCCACCACGTAGTTTCCGGGCGCACCGTATTCTTCTGCGGTCGCGGCGCAACGGTCGTGAATGCCCACCATGATCTCCGTGAGGCGCTGCTCCGTGTGCTCGAAGGACCACGAATCGCGGCTGGCGTTCTGCTGCATTTCCAGCGCCGACGTCGCTACGCCCCCGGCGTTGGCGGCCTTACCAGGCCCGAACAGGATGCCGGCCTCCTGGAACACGGACACCGCCTTTTGCGTGGACGGCATGTTGGCCCCCTCAGCCACCGCAATCAGTCCGTTGCTGACCAGCTTGGCGGCAGCCTCGCCGTCGAGCTCGTTTTGCGTGGCGCACGGCAGCGCAACGGTGCCGTTGACGTCCCACACTGAACCGCCGGCAACATGGCTTGCCCCGGGCCTCCGGACCGCATACTCCGTGAGGCGCGCACGCTCCACTTCCTTGATCTGGCTCAGGAGTTCGACGTCGATACCCGCCTCGTCCACGACGTAACCTGCGGAGTCGGAGCAGGCCACCACGGTGGCGCCGAGGGACTGGGCCTTGGCAATCGCATGGATCGCCACATTGCCTGAGCCGGACACCACCACGCGCTGCCCGTCGAAGGAGGCACCCCGCGTCTTGAGCATCTCCTGTGCAAAAATCACGGTGCCATACCCTGTAGCCTCCGGGCGCACCAGCGAGCCGCCCCAGGAAATGCCCTTGCCGGTCAGGACGCCGGACTCATAGCGGTTGGTAATGCGCTTGTACTGGCCGAACAGGTAGCCGATCTCCCGGCCACCCACTCCAATGTCACCGGCGGGAACGTCGGTGTACTCGCCGATGTGGCGATACAGCTCGGTCATGAAGGACTGGCAAAACCGCATGATTTCGGCATCGGAGCGTCCACGCGGGTCAAAGTCGGATCCACCTTTGCCGCCGCCGATGGGCATGCCCGTGAGAGCGTTCTTGAAGATCTGCTCGAAGCCCAGGAACTTCACGATCCCCAGGTACACGGAAGGATGGAAGCGCAATCCCCCCTTGTACGGGCCGAGTGCTGAGTTGAATTCCACCCGGAAGCCGCGGTTCACGTGCACGCGTCCTGCGTCGTCGGTCCACGGAACGCGGAAAATGATCTGGCGTTCGGGCTCGCACAATCGCTCCAGGACGGCACCTTCAAGGAATTCAGGATGACGGTCGTGGACCGGGCCAAGGCTTTCGAAGACCTCGATAACAGCCTGGTGAAATTCCTTCTCCCCCGGGTTCCGCGCCAAAACAGTGTCGCGGACGGTTTCGAGCCTTGAATCCATGCGTCTTCCTATCCTAGGTGCGCCGGCCAGCGGCGGGACGAATCAGTCCCGCCCATGCTTGCACCCAAGGACATAGGATCTCCATCCGGAGCCAATATGACCCCGGCGATGGACTTAACACAACGGTAGAAAATCACTGCAAAGTCAAGGAACAGAAGGTTAACAAAAGCTCACAATGTGACAAGCGTCACGTTACAACCGAGTTACCGCTTGCGCCCGAACTTGGGCAGGTTGGGCAGGTTGGGCAGGTTCGCCAACAGGTCGGCAGCCTTGGTCGCCGCGCGGCCCACCGTGCGGCCGATCTGCTGCGGAACGGTGTCGTCCGACGCCGGATCCAACACGACGGCGGTGTCGCCCGCGTGGACCTTCGCGGCCTGGTTGATGGCTTCGGGAAGCGTTTGGGACTCAACGACCGGCTCCGCGGCGGCGGGCGCAGCCGGGGACGGTGCGGCAGGTGCGACGGCGGCGGGTGCCGCCGGGCCGACGTCGAACGTTTCAAGCCAGACCGCGACGCCGGCGAGCGGCTTGGGATTGAGCGCATAGAAGCGCTTCTGGCCCTGCGCACGCATGCTGACGAGGTCGGCCTCGCGGAGCACTTTCAGATGCTTGGAGATGGTGGGTTGGCTCGCAGCCAGTTCTTCCACCAGTTCGCCTACTGCTTTATCCCCAGAGCGGAGGGAGACCAGGATATCGCGCCTGGTTGCCTCAGCTATGACGGCAAATACGTCGTCAGTCACCATGCCTTACACCCTAGCGACATATACGCCACTTGGCATCCCTTGTTTCCTTGTGCATTCTCCTGGTGTCAGTCGAACCAGGGGTCCAGTCCATACAGAGGGAAGATCTCCTTGCGCGTGGCGATCACGGTGCGGTCCACCTCGTCCGCGGGATCGTAGCCAACCTCCCAGGAGCGCCACCAGACGTCGACGTCGTCGCCCATCTTTTCCGGAGCCCACACACCGTACGTTTCCTTGACGTAACTCCGCCACGCTTCGGGCACGGGAAGGCTCAGAGCCACGGGACGCTGGGTGACCATGCCGATCAGATGGCTCCAGGCGCGGGGAACCACGCCCGTGACGTCGTACCCGCCGCCGCCTGTGGCGATCCAGCGGTTGTCGCAGTACCGGGCCGCAAGGCCGGCGACGGCGGAGGCCGCCTCGCGCTGTCCGTCGACACTGAGGTTCAGGTGCGTCAGGGGGTCATCCCGATGCGAATCGCAACCGTGCTGGCTGACGATCACTTCAGGCTTGAAGGCGCCCACCAGCTGGGGCACCACTGCGTGGAACGCGCGCAACCATGCGGCGTCACCCGTGAAGGTGGGAAGCGCAACATTCACTGCGGTCCCGGGCGCGTCAGGACCACCGGTTTCGTTGGCAAAGCCCGTCCCCGGGAACAAGGTGAGGCCGGTTTCGTGGAGGCTGATGGTCATGACCCTGGGATCGTTCCAGAAAATGCCCTGCGTTCCGTCCCCGTGATGGGCGTCGACGTCGATGCTCACCACGCGCTGCACACCGCCGTCGAGCAACCTCTGGATAGCCATCGCGACGTCGTTGTAGACGCAGAATCCACTGGCCCGGTCACGGGCGGCGTGGTGCATGCCTCCACTGAAGTTGACGGCGCGCACGGCCCGGCCTGACAGGACGATGTCAGCCGCCAGCAGGGAACCGCCCGCGAGCCTGGCGCTGGCTTCATGCATCCCAGCGAAGGCTGGATCATCCTCGGTTCCCAGCCCACGGTCTTCCTCGGGGCGGGATGGGTCCTCGCTGACCCGCCGGACCGCCTCCACATACTCGCGGCTGTGGACGGTGAAAAGTTCGACGTCGGTCGCCAGGCCGGGTGCCTCCACCACCACATGCTGGTGATCGAAGAGGCCCAAAGACTGGGCAAGGCGGGCTGTCAGTTCAAGCCTCTGCGGTGCCATGGGATGGCCCGGACCAAAATTGTAGGCAGTCATGGCTGGGTCCCACACCACCGTCGTTGGCAGTGCGGAGCGCGTAATGCTGGAAGCAGTTGTTCCAAGCGTGGAGTTCATCCAGAACAGGCTACCTGAGGCTGGAACGGCACAACGCCCCGGTTACGCGCGCGAATAGTGGTTTACTACTCAGGAAAGCTTGTTTCAACCAAGGAAGAGCGCCATGTCCCAGAGCCAGTCGCGGTCCACCACCCCGACCAACTGGCAACCCAACCAGCAGGAGCGTGAAGGTCTCTGGATCTTCACCCGTGTGCGCGACTTCATCGACAACATTGCCAACACCTCACCGGCACGTTTGGCGTTGACCGTGTTCGCCGTGGTCATCCTGTTCTTCACTGGATTGCTTTCCCTCCCTGCGGCCGCAGCGGACGGGACTGTGACGCCATTGCACGAGGCAATGTTTACCGCGGTCTCGAGTGTATGCGTCACCGGATTGACCGTGGTCTCCACCGCAACCCACTGGACGTTCTTCGGCCAACTCGTCATCCTGGTGGGTATCTTCGTTGGTGGTTTGGGCACCCTGACCCTGGCCTCGCTCCTGGCACTCATGGTCAGCAAGCGCCTGGGCGTTCGCGGAAAGCTCATTGCCCAGGAAGCCATGAACAACGCCGGACGCCTGGGTGAAGTCGGTACCCTGCTCCGGATTGTCATCGTGACCTCCGTGGTCATTGAGGCAGTCCTGGCACTGGCACTGATTCCGCGCTTCATTGTGCTGGGCGAAGACTTCTGGCAGGCAGTATGGCACGGCGTCTTCTACTCCATTTCCGCTTTCAACAATGCCGGATTCACGCCTCACTCCGATGGCATCGTTCCTTACGAAACCGACCTCTGGATCCTGGTGCCCCTCATGCTGGGGGTCTTCCTCGGCAGCCTGGGCTTCCCGGTGGTGATGGTCCTCCAGCAGAACGGCCTCAACTGGAGAAAGTGGAACCTCCACACCAAGCTCACCATCCAGGTCTCCTTCATCCTGCTCGCAGCCGGTACCGTCCTCTGGGCCATGATGGAATGGGACAACGTCCGGACCATCGCCAATATGAACCTTGGCGACAAGATCACGCATTCCCTCTTTGCCTCCGTCATGACGCGGTCGGGTGGCTTCAACCTGGTGGACCAGAACCACATGGAATCCACCACCATGCTGCTCACCGATGCCCTCATGTTTGCCGGCGGCGGATCGGCCTCCACAGCGGGCGGCATCAAGGTGACCACCATCGCCGTCATGTTCCTGGCCATCATGGCCGAAGCCCGCGGTGACGCCGATGTGAAGGTTTACGGACGCACGATTCCCCAGGGCACCATGCGCGTGGCCATCTCGGTGATCGTCGCCGGCGCCACTCTGGTGTCTGTAGCCGCATTCCTGCTGCTCGCCATCAGCGGAGCGTCACTGGACCGGGTGCTCTTCGAATCCATTTCCGCTTTCGCCACCGTGGGACTCAGCACCAACCTCAGTGCCGAGCTGCCGCCGTCGGGCGTTTATGTCCTGACAGCGCTGATGTTCGCCGGACGCGTCGGTACCGTGACCCTTGCAGCCGGCCTGGCACTGCGCCAGCGCAGCCAGCTGTTCCACTACCCGGAAGAGAGGCCAATCATTGGCTAGTACCACGGGGGCCGCCAACCGCCCCGCACACAATGCTCCGGTGTTGGTCATTGGATTGGGCCGCTTCGGCTCCGCTACGGCCGAGCAATTGGTCAAGCAGGGTCGTGAAGTCCTGGCCATCGAGCGCGACCGCACGCTGGTGCAGAAGTGGGCTCCGGTGCTGACGCACGTCGTCGAGGCCGACGCGACCAACATTGATGCCCTACGCCAGCTGGGCGCACAGGAGTTCAGTTCCGCCGTCGTCGGCGTTGGTACCTCCATTGAGTCCTCCGTGCTCATCACCGTGAACCTGGTGGACCTCGGCATCCAGCACCTCTGGGTTAAAGCAATCACCCCGTCCCATGGCAAGATCCTCACCAGGATCGGCGCCAACCACGTCATCTACCCTGAGGCCGACGCAGGAGTCCGTGCCGCCCACCTCGTCTCCGGGCGCATGCTGGACTTCATCGAGTTCGACGACGACTACGCGATCGTCAAGATGTATCCGCCCAAGGAAACCGTTGGCTTCACGCTGGAAGAGTCCAAGGTCCGCTCCAAGTACGGCGTGACCATTGTGGGCGTGAAAACCCCTGGCGAGGACTTCACCTACGCCCGGCCGGAAACCAAAGTGTCCGGCCACGACATGTTGATCGTCTCCGGACACGTGGACCTGCTGGAGCGCTTCGCCGCCCGCCCCTGACCCCTCTGGAGTTTTTGTACAGCTAACGCCCTTAAGACACCCTTTTGAGAGCGTTAGCTGTACAAAAACTAGCCGAGTTGCTTGGTGATTTCGGCTGCGCGGGCTGCAGCGGCCCTCGCACCGTCAGCAATGATTTTGGGGATCCCGCCGTCGTCGAACGCAGCGATGGCGCGTTCCGTAGTGCCGTTGGGGCTGGTGACACCGACGCGAAGGGCATGCGGGTCCGCGCCCGGTTCGGCCAGCATGAAGCCGGCGCCCGCCACCGTCTCGCGGGCCAGCATGACGGACAGTTCTTCGTCCAAACCAAGCTCCACGCCGGCTGCTGCCATGGCCTCGGCGAGATAAAACGCATAGGCAGGACCCGAACCGCTGATGGCGGACAACGCGTCCACCTGCTCTTCGGGGATCTCCACCACCTTTCCGGCGCCTGCCAGCGCCTGCTTGGCATTTTCAAGCTGCTCAGGGGTGCAATGCGTTCCCGGCGAAACAGATACGACGCCGCGGCCCAGCCGGGCGGGCGTGTTCGGCATGGTGCGGATCACCGGTTGGCCTTCCGGCAGTGCCGCTTCCAGTTGCGCGATTGAGACGGCAGCCGCGACGCTCACCACGATGGTGTCTTTCGCCAAGGCAGGCCTGATCTCCCGGGCCAGGTCCAGGATGCCCACCGGCTTAACGCCCAGAATGACAATGCTGGAGCCCTTGGTGGCCAACTTGTTGTTGTCCGGCTCTTCCTCACCGGCGATCGCCGTCACGCCGTGGCGCTGCGCGAGTTCTTCGGCACGCTCCGCCCGACGGACCGTTGCAACAATGTCCGAGGGGTCCGTGCCCGCGGCGAGCAGGCCTCCCATGATGGCCTCGTTCATGGATCCACAGCCAAGGAATGCGATTCGGTTGCTCATGGCTCCATCATTGCAGTTGACCTCGGACGGGGTCGAATGGATTCCGGATTCACAGCTTGTTCCCAAGGTTATTGCAGGCGGCACTCATGCTTGGTCCGTAACTTAGTAGTTACCTCATTGAGGGTGCGAGTGATGAGGCGGGCATGGGGATGTCCGCCAGCAGCACCGGTGGCCGGACGGGTTTTCCCCCATTTCCCGATTCGGCCGCCGGTGCTTTCGCTTTTAACCGGCCCCTTTTAACCCGCCGTTCGGGTTACTGATCTGAGCTGCGAACCAGGGGAACCGTGAGATGTTGCCGGGCAAAACGCAATGTTTCGGCCAGCATTTCCTCCCGCTCGCCCGCCACTTTTGCCTTACGTGTTGAAATCTCAGCCACCACCACACCGTCAAAGCCCGAGGTCGCCAGGTGCTGCAAAGCATCCGCGCACTGCTGGGTTCCGGTACCGGGAACCAGATGCTCGTCCTTGCCCGAACCGGAGCCGTCGGTCAGGTGGACGTGGCGGAGCTTGCTGCCCAGGGCCTTGATGGCTTCCAAACTGTTGGCCCCGGCAGTGGCGGCGTGCGAGAAGTCCCAAGTGACGTCGTCGTAATCTTGCCCCAGCGGGTCCCAGTGCGGCAGGTAAGCAACCGCTTCCCGTCCCCGCACGCGCCACGGGTACATGTTCTCCACCGCGATGCGGACCTTGTACATGGTGGCAATTTCACGCACACCCTCGACGAAGTTCTCCGCGTAGTTGGACTGCCAGCGGAAAGGCGGGTGGACCACCACGGTGTCGCAGCCGACCTCAGTGGCCATCTGGCAGGACCTCTCGATCTTGTTCCACGCAGTCCCCCACACCTGCTGGGTCAGCAGCAGAGTTGGAGCGTGGATGGAGACGATCTCCTGGTTGTAGCGGTGGCTGAGCTGGATCAGGGCCGCGGGGTCCTGGCTCACGGCGTTGTTGGTGACCATCACCTCAACGCCCTCGTAACCCAGGTCCTGGGCCACGGCGAAGGCGTCATGGACGCTCAAGGGATAGACGGAGGCGCTGGAAAGCGCCACAGGGATCTGGCGGTCATTCACTTCAGGTTCGACGTCGTTGCTCATCTCAGGAGGCCAGCCCGCCTGCCGCGGGGGCTGGAATTGGGGAAGGGGCAGGGGTATTTACCGGCACCGGAAACTCTTTCACATCCGGCTGGGATTCATCGCTATCGGGGGTTGGGCCGCTTTCCTTGGCGGCTTTCTTCTTGGACTTGTCCTTCTTCTTCCTCTTGCCCACATGGGGTGCAGGATCCAAGGCTTCTTCGAAGACCAGCTGATCCAGGCGCCGCAGGATCAAGCCTTCCCGGAGGGCCCACGGACAGATCTCCATCGTGGGGAATTCGAACAGTTCAAGCGCCGCCTCAGCCACCAGGGCGCCTGCCAGCAACTGGCGCGCCCGGGCATCCGAAACACCTGGCAAGTACAGCCTGTCCTCCACTGTCATGGCAGAGATACGCTGCGCCCACAAACCGAGGTCCGCCGCGTGGAGCTCCCGCTTCACGTAGGGGCCGGCCGCACTGGGGGCAGCGCCGGCAATACGGGCCAGTGAGCGGAACGTCTTGGACGTCCCGGCCACAAGGTTTGCGCGGCCAAGGTCGTGGAAGTTGCGGACCACCGGTTTCAGCGTAGAGCGGATGTAGCGCCGGAGTTCCTTGACGCTCTTGGCGCTGGGCGGATCATCGTGGAGCCAGTCCCTCGTCAGACGGCTGGCACCCAACGGGACCGAGGTTGCGAACTCAGGGAGTTCGTCGGTTCCGTACGCCATTTCGAAGGAGCCGCCTCCGATGTCCAGATCCAGGATCGGGCCGGCACCCCAGCCGTACCAACGCCGGACAGCGAAGAACGTCATGGATGCTTCTTCGCTGCCGGTGAGTTCCTGGAGGGTCACAGTGGTCTCGTGCTTGACCCTGGCCAGGACCTCCGGACCGTTGGTTGCTTCGCGGATGGCGGAGGTACAGAAGGCAAGGAGATCCTCTGCCTTATGACTTGCGGCGAACTCCCAGGCCTCCAGGACGAATTCGATGAGCTCATGCTGGCCGGCGTCATTGATATTGCCGTCTCCGTCGAGGTATTGCACCAGGGAGAGGGGGCGCTTGTGGGAGGCGAAAGCTACCGGGCGCGCGCCGGGGTGGGCATCCACCAGGAGCAGGTGGACGGTGTTGGACCCGATGTCGAGAACGCCAAGACGCATTCTGCCATTATTCACCGATTCGAAGCCCGGTAAGCAACTTGACGGTGACGTTTCGCCGACGCGATGGAAGCCTATTGGCCGTCTTCGTGCTATTCCCCCTGATCCACTTCGTCGGCGCGCTCGAAGTCGCGCCTGATGTTCGCGATGCCCTCGGGATCGATTTCGAAGCCGAATTCGCTTCCCGGGTTGATGACCATGCCCAGCTCGTCACCGATGTTGCCAAGGATCGCTGAACCCATGGTGCCCAGGACGTGCGGCGCGGCTTCCAGGAAACGCTCGTCGACGCGGCTGGGGTGGCTGAAGACAGCCAAAACGGGCTGTCCGTCAGCGTTCGAGAGCACCAGCGGCTCAACCGAGGAGTCGGGGCCGTCTACGGCTTCCGAGCTGACAAGGTAGACCTCGTTGTTCAGGAACGCGAGGATGACGTCCACGGGGTTCGCATCCGGCTGGTCGGCCAGGGCGAGCTTCTCCTCGAGGTCGTTCAAAGGTTCGTTGTCCGGTGAAACCGTCTGTTCAGTCATGGTTCTACTCGACCACGATGCCAGCCGGGGCGCAATTCGCGAATGCTCCCCGGCCAGCCCCCCCGGCTACTTCTTGGCTGCCGCCTTCTTGGCAGGCGCTTTGCGGGTGGTGGTCCGCTTGACCGGCCCCTTGGCCCGCTTTTCGGCCAAAAGTTCGACGGCGCGTTCCCGGGTCAGTTCCTCAAGCGAGGTTGAGCGCGGGACAGTAATATTCGTGACACCGTCGGTGATGTAGGGTCCGAACCGACCTTCCTTAACCACGATGTTCTTCTCCGAAACAGGGTCCGGTCCAAACTCAGCCAACGGCGGTACGGCCGCCCGTGCGCCACGCTGTTTCGGCTGCGAGTAGATCTCCAGCGCCTGGTCCAGGGTGATCGTGAAAATTTCCTCTTCAGATCCGATGGACCGGGAGTCCGTACCCTTCTTCAGATACGGGCCAAAACGGCCGTTCTGGACCGTAATGGGGTTGCCCTCAGCATCCTCGCCCAAGACCCTGGGAAGGCTCATGAGCTGCAAGGCCTCATCGAGTGTCACGCTGTCCACCGTCATGGACTTGAACAACGAACCCGTACGGGGCTTGGCCTTGACCGGCTTCTTGGGAGGCTTGGGCTTGCCGTTCTTGTAGTACTCCACCGGCTGGTTGGCCAGCTGCTCTTCGGTCATCTCCGGGATGATCTCGGTAACGTACGCGCCGTAGCGGCCGTTCTTGGCCACCACCGTGTGACCGGTGTGGGGATCCGTTCCCAGGACGCGTTCCTCGGGGGCCGCCGTCTCCATCAGTTCCTTGGCTTTTTCCGCCGTGAGTTCGTCGGGAGCAAGCTCTTCCGGGACGTTGGCTCGGGCGGACTCAACCACCTCGCCTGTCTTCTCATCCACGGTGGGGATGGAGCTCTCCAGGTACGGTCCAAACTTGCCCACGCGCAGGGTGATGCCGTCGGCAATGGGAACCGAGTTAATCTCCCGCGCGTCAATCTCGCCAAGGTTGTTGACGATGCTGAGCAGGCCGGGATCGGCGTCTTCTCCGTAGTAGAAGTGCTTGAGCCACTCGGTCCCGGCAGCCTGGCCGTTGGCGATCTTGTCCAGGTCGCCTTCCATGTCGGCGGTGAATTCGTAGTCCACGTAGTCAGTGAAATGCTGCTCCAGCAACCGGATCACCGAGAACGCAATCCAGCTTGGAACCAGGGCCGAGCCCTGTTTGCGGACGTATCCGCGATCCTGGATGGTGGAAATTGTGGACGCGTATGTGGACGGGCGGCCAATGCCACGCTTTTCCAACTCAGCGGTGAGGGATGCTTCCGTGTAGCGCGGGGGCGGGGACGTCTCGTGCCCCACCGCCACGATGTCCGAAGCCGTCAGGGAATCGCCCTTGGCAACGTTCGGGAGGCGGCGGGCTTCATCGGAATCGTCGTCGCCGCGGCTTTCGTCCTTGCCCTCTTCGTAGGCGGCCAGGAAGCCGGGGAACGTGATGACCGTACCGGAGGCGGAGAACTCTGCGTCGCGTCCATCGGCGGCCACAGCGCCCAGGCGGATGGTAGCCGTTGAACCCTTGGCGTCAGCCATCTGCGACGCAACGGTGCGCTTCCAGATGAGCTCGTAAAGGCGGAACTCGTCACCGCTGAGCTGCTTGGCAACCTGGGCAGGCGTGCGGAAAGAGTCACCAGCGGGACGGATGGCCTCGTGTGCTTCCTGGGCGTTGGCGGCTTTGTTCGCATAGACGCGGGGGCTTTGGGGCACGTACTCCGGGCCGTACAGTTCGGCAGCCTGGCGGCGGGACGCGGTCAGTGCTTCATCGCTCAGCGCCGAGGAGTCCGTACGCATATAGGTGATGTAGCCGTTTTCGTACAGGCGCTGGGCAATCTGCATGGTGCTCTTGGACGAGAACCGGAGCTTACGGCCGGCTTCCTGCTGCAACGTAGAGGTTGTGAAGGGAGCTGCCGGCCTGCGGGTGTAGGGCTTGGTGTCAACCGAACGGACACGGAATTCAGCGTTTTCCAACCCGGAAGCCAAGGACGTGGCAAGTTCCTCATTGAGGTGGACCACGTTCGAGGAAGTGAGTTGGCCATTGTCGTTGAAATCGCGGCCGCTGGCAACCTTGGCACCGTCCACGGCAGCAAGCTTTGCCTTGAACGAGCCCGATCCTGCGCCGAACTGTCCCGTCAGGTCCCAGTAGGAAGCAGCCCGGAACGCCATGCGTTCGCGTTCACGGTCCACCACCATACGGGTCACCACGGACTGCACACGACCAGCCGAGAGGCCCCGGGCAACCTTGCGCCACAGGACCGGGGAGATCTCATAACCATAGAGGCGGTCAAGAATACGACGCGTCTCCTGGGCATCAACGAGCGCACCGTCGACGTCGCGCAGGTTGTCCATGGCCCTGTGGATTGCTTCCTTGGTGATTTCACCGAAGGTCATGCGGTAGACCGGAACCTTGGGCTTCAGGACCTCCAGGAGGTGCCACGCGATGGCTTCGCCCTCGCGGTCCCCATCGGTTGCGAGGTAAAGAGCATCAGCATCTTTGAGCTGTGCCTTGAGTTCGGCAACCTTTTTCTTCTTGTCCGGGGAGACGACGTAGTACGGCTTGAAGTCGTTTTCGATGTCGACGGCGAACTTGCCCAGCGACGTCTTCTTCAGTTCTGCAGGAAGGTCGGAGGGCTGCGGGAGATCCCGGATGTGGCCAATGGAAGCCTCGACGATGAAGCCCTCGCCAAGGTACTTGGCGATGGTCTTGCTTTTGGCCGGAGACTCCACGATCACGAGTTTCTTGCCGGTTTTTGCCTTGCTGGGCACGATGCTCCTACAGAAAAATGTGTAATTGGGCTGCTGCCCATATTGGCCTAGTTCACCATAGTTTGCAGAATCCTGCGCTTTGGGCCGGAAAACCAGGCGGTCCATCGGGGACCCATGATGGCGCTAGTGCCCCGGTGCCTCACGGTCGTCCGGGATCATCGACCACAAGGTTGCCATCCGCACAGCGCCCTCAGGAATCCGGGTGGGATCCTCAAGCTCGTACTCGCGAACAACCTCCCGGATTCTATCCGCAAGCTCTTTCCTTTGCGGGTTTGTCAGGTAGAGCAAATTGCTTGAAAGGACCACGGCTGCAGGTTCCTCGGCGGTCTCCCCCCTTTGCCGGCGCTCACCGCGCGCCTTGGCAAACGCCGAAGCCCGGCGCCGGAAGGCATCGAGTTCGAGATCCACCACAGCGATCTCCGGGCTGGCAACGCTGCCGCCTGAGATGGTGAAGTCCGTTCCGGCCGCCTTCCATCGCCTTTCGCGGGCGTCTCCGGAGTTCTCTGCAGGAGCCACGATTCCCCACTTCTGGAGGGCCCTCAGGTGGTAGCTCATGGCACTGGGGGTCAGGCCCGTCCTTGCAGCGAGTTCGGTGGCCGTGTGGCTTACCTGCGTGGCGTAGAGCTCTGAGATGACCTCGATACGGGCAGCGTGCGCCAGGGCGCGGATGGCCTTGGGGTCGGTGATCTCAACCGTCTTCTCTGCCCGCTTCCGCCGCGGAAGGTCGCCTGACGTTGAGGATGTCTCGTTGTTCGCAATCACTTCATCAGTGTAGTCAGCGTCACTTACAGGAGGACCCGTCCTCGACGAACGATGCCCGTCCGGGCCATTCATGAGCTTGGCCGGTCGGAGTCGGGAAGCAGGAAACCCTCCAAAACCAGGTTGGTGACTTCGTTGAAGAGACCTTCACGGAAAGCCGCCTCGTCGAAGGATTCGTCACCGCCCAGGAGTGCAACCAGCGCGGATACGATCTGGCGGACGGACAGTTGTCCATCGCATGCCGAGACGAAACCCGCCAGTTCGGTGCTCAGCAGATTGGTCCGCCGCAGGCCGGCACCCTGTCGCAGGAGAATGACTCCCGGGTGCTGGGCTCCTGGACGCTGGTGCCGTTCTTCGGTGACATCCTCGGCCACTATCAAATGAGCCTCTTGAATGGGATTGGCCGCCACCCAGTCCGCCCGCTCCACCGCCGCGCCCAGATGTGGACCGACCGGCTGCTCGATGGGGTAGGTGATCTCCTCGAACCGGCTGATGATTGGGTCGTTCCCGGGGCGGCGAAGCCAGATCATGCCAAAGCCGATTCCCTCGACATTCCTGGAGGCAAAGTCCTTGAGATAGGCGGCGTAGGCGTCCTTGTATTGTTCCCCGTCGCGGTTCTGCGATGCGTCCTGCAACCAGGTTTCCGCATATTGCTCCGGACCAACCTGCTCGCGCTGGATGAACCAGGCATCCAGGCCGGAGTCCTTCAGCCAGGCCTGGGGACGGTCCTTCCAGTCAGTTCCTGCAGCAACCTCCCAGTTGCCCAGCATCTGCGCTGTCCCACCGGGCTCAAGGACCGAGCAGATGGACTGCACAAGCGACGCCACGATCTCGTCACCTGGCAGTCCGCCGTCCCGGTAGGTGAACTGGTCCGCGGAGGACTCCCCGCCGGCACGGGGAGTGATCACAAATGGCGGGTTGGACACCACCAGGCCGAAATACTCCCCGGACACGGGTTCGAGCAAGGAGCCCAGCCTCAAGCTCACCCGGCTCTCAAGGTTGTTCGGGTCCAGGTCCAGCTCCGCCGCGTTGAGCAGCAGGTTGAATCGGGTAAATGCCAGTGCCCGCGCGGAGATGTCCGTTGCGGTGACGTGCTCACAGTGGTGCAGGAGGTGGAAGGTCTGGATGCCGCAGCCCGTCCCCAGGTCCAGCGCCCGCCCCGTGTGCTGCCTGAAGGTGGTTTGGACAAGGGTGGTGGACGCACGCCCGATGCCAAGAACGTGATCGTGCCTCAAAACTCCCGGTTGCTGATGGGCGGCGAGATCACTGGCCACCCAGAGTTCCGCGCCACCACTGCCGTCGGCATTGGCGTCCCAGCCATAGGGGCGAAGGTCCACTTTGGCTCGGACCATCCCGGAATCAAGCACAACCAGCCCCAAGACTTCGAGGCCGCGGGAGCCGGTTCCGGGCAGAGCGGCGTCAATGTCGCCGACAGTCTGCGGAACCGCCAGCAGCCACAGCCGCACTACGAACGCCAGCGAGCGGACGGCGGGGTCTTCGGACGCTGCCAGCCGTTCACTGGCCAACAACGCCGGTACCAGCTGGTCCCTGGACAACGCCTCCGAGGCGGACTCCCCCAGAAACTCCGCCACTCCATCCACTGTGTAGGAGATCGCACGAAGATCCGCGGCCAGGGCCAGGAGGAGCTCCGGCCGGTCACTGCGGGGAGCATCGTCAATGGAGCCGGCGGTAAACAAGGAAGCTGTGTCAGTCACCTTGCCAGTGTAGGGGCGGCGCGCCTGCCCCACGGGTTCCTCGGCCGCGCTATGTGGACAAACGGGGCCTCCCTGACCCGGTAGCGTTGGATTCATGCTCAACTTCTCCTCCACAGGGCGCGCCGCCGGCCTTGTTGCCCTCTCCGCGGCGGCTCTTCTCGGGGTCTCGGCCTGCCAGGCTCCCGTCAACATCCAGGACGCGGACGTCCCTGCGTGGAAGGGCAGAGTCCTCCCGGCGACGAGCACCGCCGTGCTGGAGGATTCGGGAAAAATTCTCAATCGGGATCCCTTGGTCAAGGAGTCCTCCAACGTCCCTGCCGGAAACTACACACTGACCATGGCGTGCGACGGCGGCGGCAAGGCCTACTTTGCGGTCTCTTCGGCCGGTAAGAAGATTACCGACGCCGCCGCAGCCTGCAATGCAAGCTTGGACGTCGTCAAAATCAAGGTGCCTGCGACGGGCCCCCTGAGCATCTCGACCAGCAGCGTGGACGCGCCGCTGATCTTCGCCTACCACCTGGTGCCCGCGACGAGCTAGAACGTTGCCGGCACTGCCCAACCCGGCCTTCAGCCCGGGCCCGCAGCGGCGTAAAGTCAGCTCATGGGCAGCAAAGCAGCTCCCTCCGTAACGGTACAGCGGCTGGCGAGGACCGCCGTCGTACTCTTGATGCTCTGCGGTAGCGTAGCTGCTTGCGAATACACCTATGAGGACGGCGGCCGCGGCGAGCCCAGCGCTACGTCGACTGCCGCGAACGTGGTCCTCCCACCGGATCCTGCACTGCAGGAAACCGTCACCGGGCAGGCCCTGGAGGAGTGGGCCGCAGCGTCTTTGCCCGAATCGCAGGGGCAGTCGTTTTATTCAAGCAACGGCCATCTTGCCGCCGGCGAAGCAAAGACCGAGCAAACAGTGGTGCTGCCTGGTGGCACCTATGCGGTGACCTTGGCGTGCCGCGGCACGCGCCGGGTGAAGTTCGCGGTGAAACTGGGCGAGGCCGAACTCATCGACCTCACCCTCGGTTGTGCCAACGCGCGGGTCAGCGTAGTCCAGCTGGAGAAGGACGCAGTGCTTTCCATCACCGTGGGGGCGGGGTCGGACGCCAACTTTGCCTACCGTGTGAGCAGGCTCTGAAGCGGGTTCACGCTGCGTCGCAGCCCCCGGGGCAGCGGAGTGTTTCCGGGCTTGACGCGCATTCGGCGCAGTAGAGGGTCAGCGTGCGGCAGCTCGGATTGGAGCAGTTCTCGAATTTGCTGGTGGGCGCAGCGCACCTCACGCACTCGCCGATGGTCTTGGCTTCGTCACTGAATTCGACGTGCATGCGCTTGTCGAACACATAAAGGGAGCCCTCCCACAGGCCCTGGTCCTTGAACGTCTCCCCGTAGCGGACTATGCCGCCATCCAGTTGGTAGACCTCTTTGAAGCCCCGGTTGACCATAAGGCTGGAGAGCACTTCACAACGGATTCCGCCCGTGCAGTAAGTGACCACAGGTTTGTCCTTGAGGTCGTCGTACTTGCCGGAGTCGAGTTCCTTGATGAAGTCATGGGTGGTGTCCACGTCCGGAACGATCGCGTCCTTGAATTTACCGATCTGTGCCTCGAAAGCATTACGGCCATCAAAGAAGACGATGTCTTCGCCGTTGGACTTCTTGGCATCCACGAGAGCGTGAAGTTCCTCAGGCTGGAGGTGCCTGCCGCCGCCGACGACGCCATTCGCGTCAACCTTCAACTCGCCGGGCGCACCGAAGGACACGATTTCGTCGCGGACCTTGACGCTGAGCCGCGGGAAATCATCTGCGCCGCCTTCTGACCATTTGAAGTCGATGTCGTGGAACCCCTTGTACTCCCTGGTGGTCTTCACGTACTGCTTCATGTTGTTCAGCTCGCCGCCCACGGTGGCGTTGATGCCGTCCTTGGAAATGAGGATCCTGCCCTTGAGGCCAAGCTTTTCGCAGAGGGCACGCTGCCATAGACGCACAGCGTCAGGGTCTGCGATCGGAGTAAAGCCATAGAAGAGCACAATTCGGTTCAAAGCCACTGTTAAAGGGTACTTGGTGCAGTAAAACGCAGGTGCGGCGGATAGCCCACGTCACAATTCCATAAGCAACGATTCTTCCGTTGACATCGCTCTGTTCCTTCAGGGAGCGCTGGCATAGTCTCTCTACATGAGTCCAGACGCCTTGGTTGAAGACATTGCGCACCTGTTGGAAGTCTGGGTGGCCGGCTGGTCCGGCTGCCGGGGCTACGAGTCGCGCCAGGAAGGCCGCTTTCCTGCCGCTTTTCGCGCCGACAAGACCGGTGACTGGGAGTACTTCGCCCATGATCCGTCCGATGACGAGTTCGCTGCCTTGGCGGGCAAGACAGCAGAATCCCCTAGCCGGATCCTGACCATCCTCACCAATGACGTCCAACGGTACAAATACCTTGCCGAACAACACGGGCTGACTGTGACGTCGGCTTCCCAGACCATGATGATCGTTGACATGGAAACCCAGGACGCTGAAGATCCATGGCTCCCCGACGACGACCTCGAACTTGCCACCTCCGAATCCAATGGCGTCCATCACGCCGTAGTGCACGCAGGCGAACAGGTGGCTGCCAGCGGAAGGGTCTACGTGGTGAACGGCACCGCCGTGTTTGACAAGATCGTCACCGAGCCGGGGTTCCAGCGTCGTGGGCTGGGCAGCTTCATCATGAAGGCGCTGGCTGCGCAGGCTTTCTCGCACGACGTCGAAAACGGCCTCCTCCTGGCATCCCTTGACGGCCAGAAGCTGTACTCGCACCTGGGCTGGGACGTTGTATGCCACGTCCTCATGATGTCGGTCAGCGGAGCAGAAGGTTCGGACCTTTCCGGGAAGTAAGGCTCGCCGCTTTGCGGCACTGGCCGAGGGCGGTTCCCTGGGGTGCCGCCGTCGGGCGTCGCTGCAGGGTGACAGAATGATTTGGTGGCTGCACCCAATTCCTTGATCTCCTTGCTGGGCCGGACCCCGGATCCTGAGCAGCTGCGCCATGTCCACACCATCCCGGCCCGGAAGGCAGTCAACGAGCCCTGGCCGGCTTGGGTACACCCCGATGTCGTGGCCAGCTACGGAACCCTGGGCATCCACGAACCGTACCGGCACCAGATCCAAGCTGCCGATATCGCCCACGACGGACAGCACGTGGTCATTGCCACAGGAACAGCTTCCGGAAAGTCCCTGGCCTATCAGTTGCCGGCATTGGATGCGATCCACCGTTCCGAATTGCGGGTCCTGTCGGACCCCGGAAAAATCCACGACGACGGCGCCGTCACCCTCTATCTCTCCCCTACCAAAGCACTGGCTGCTGACCAGCTCGCAGCGATCCGTGCGCTGAACATGCCCACTGTCCGTGCCGAATCATACGACGGCGACACGGACCTCGCCTCCCGACGCTGGATCAGGGACCACGCCAATTTCATCCTGGCGAACCCCGACATGCTGCACTTTGGAATCCTTCCCAACCACACGTGGTGGGCAAGGTTCTTCCGAAGGTTGCGCTACGTGATCGTCGACGAGGCACACAGCTACCGCGGGGTCTTTGGATCGCATGTAGCAAACCTCATGCGACGGCTGCGGCGGATCTGCGCCTACTACGGTGCAGGGACTTCCTTTCCCGAGCCGGTTTTCATCGCGGCCTCCGCCACCGCATCCGATCCCGCCGTTTCCTTCGGACGGCTCATTGGAGCGCCGGTCCGCGAGGTGTCTGAAGATTGCTCCCCTCATGGATCCACTACCGTGGCGTTCTGGGAGCCCGCGCTGACCGACCTCAAGGGTGAAAACGGAGCCAAACAACGCCGGACAGCAGTCGCCGAAACAGCTGACATCCTGGCCAACCTGGTTTCCTCGCGGATCCGAACCATCGCCTTCATTAAATCCCGGCGCGGGGCAGAATCCATCGCTTCCATCACCAAAAGACTCCTGGACGAGGTGGACCCCAGCCTCCCTGGCCGGGTGGCCGCCTACAGATCCGGCTACCTCCCTGAAGAGCGGCGTGCCCTGGAGCAAGCACTCAGGTCCGGCCAACTGCTTGGGGTGTCGAGCACCTCTGCCCTGGAACTCGGAATTGATATCTCCGGGCTGGACGCTGTGCTGGTGGCCGGTTGGCCCGGCACCCGCGCTTCCCTGTTCCAACAGATTGGCCGGGCAGGACGGGCCGGGCAGGACGCAATCGCCGCTTTTGTTGCCAGCGACGATCCCCTGGACACCTACTTGGTGAACCACCCGGAAGCTATCTTTGACGTGTCTGTGGAAGCCACTGTGTTTGATCCCGGCAACCCTTACGTCCTTGGACCACATCTGTGTGCAGCGGCCGCTGAACTGCCAATCGGCCCGGCGGAGCTCGATCTTTTCGGCCCGACGGCAGAGGGTTTGCTTGAACGCCTGGTGGCGCAGGGGTACCTGCGCAAGCGGCCCGCCGGCTGGTTCTGGACCCACCCGGAAAGTGCCGCCGGAATGGTGAATCTGCGGGCCGACGGCGGCGGGCCTGTCAGCATCGTGGACGCCGAAACCGGCTCCCTCCTGGGAACGATGGATTCGCCCCAGACCCACTACCAGGCCCATACGGGCGCAATCTACGTTCATCAAGGCGACAGCTACCTTGTGGAGGATCTCAACGAGACCGACCATTGCGTCATGGTGCGGCGGGTGAACCCCGATTTCTACACCACTGCGCGGGACGTGACGCAGATCGAGGTTCTCGACACAACGCGCTCGGTTCAATGGGGTGACATCACGGTTCACTTTGGCGATGTCAAGGTAACCACTCAAGTTGTGTCCTTCCAGCGAAAAGCGTTGATTTCAAATGAGATCCTTGGCGAAGAGCCCTTGGATCTGGGTGCCCGTGAGCTGTTCACCAAGGCCGTCTGGTTCGTGGTGGAGAACAGATCACTGCATGGAGCCGGCCTGGTTGAAGCCGAGTTCCCTGGTGCGCTCCATGCGGCAGAGCACGCCGCCATCGGGCTCCTGCCCTTGGTGGCATCGAGCGACAGGTGGGATATCGGGGGCGTTTCCACGGCCCTGCATGCCGACACCGGGGTCCCGACGATCTTTGTCTACGACGGACATCCGGGCGGCGCCGGCTTCGCGGAGCGCGGTTTCGAAAAAGCCAAAACATGGTTGACCGCCACCCGGGACGCCATTAAGGCCTGTGAGTGTGAAACCGGCTGCCCGTCCTGTGTCCAGTCCCCCAAATGCGGCAACAAGAACAACCCCCTGGACAAGGCAGCCGCCATCACCCTGCTTGGTGTCCTGCTCAAGGATGCTGTCTAAGCACCCGACGGTGAACGAGGTGGCCCCGCCCTTGCACGGCCCGTAGCTACGCCCCATCTGAAGGGATAGGCCAATTCGGTGACGACCTCCACCACCTCGCCGCCCGCCACCACACAGGAGCTCAAGATTGCGTTGTGATGCCGGACCACCTCCGCCGCCACGGCACACGGCTCTCCCGATGTCAGCCCCCGGGCAGCGTCTGCCCCCGCCAGGGCGGCCAAGTCGGCGGCTGATGCCGCCCGTGACGCCATCACTCCTGCTTGGGCCAAAAGCAGCACGCTGAGCAGGAGCGCCGTCACCACGGTTCCCAACGCCAGGGCGAGCACCGATCCTGACCCACGCTCACTGTCAAAACTGAAGGCCCGCCGGGTCACGGTGTTCCTGCCTCTGCGCGGGCGGAGGCAGACGCCGTCAGTCTCCACGGGATAAGCGACCCCATGGTTCCCCCGACCGGTGATGAAGCAGTAACTGTCAGCCAGCCGCCGTCGGCTGTCAGCGATGAGCTGGCGTCCTCCCCGGCAAGCCGCGTGACGGTGTCCTCCACAACAGCCGCCGTTTCGCCCCGCGCGGAAGCCCGGGCACCGGCCCTCGCTGCCTCCTCCAACCGCAGTTGCGTGATGGCCGCAGCGCCGCCCGCCAGCAGGAAAGCCAGCAGCAGCACCACTGCCGGTAACGCGACAGCGAACTCGGCAGTCACGGCTCCGCGCTCCTGAGCTGCCGGGACAGTCTTCCTGCGGACAGGCAGCGCCTCCATCATGGCAAGGACAGGGCCGTACGGATCACGTTGAGCAGAAAGCCCCGGACTTCTTCGCTGCGAAGGATGACCACCAACAAACCGGCCAAACCAACGGCTGCCAAGGTGGTGATCGCATACTCCGCGGTGGCCATGCCCCCTTCCGAGCCCATGAGCCGCCTGGGGGATCCTGTCCGGGGCCGTCTCCGACGCCGTACGGGGTCACTCGCACGCTCCGGATCGCGGACTGTCACAATGGCTTGCCGTGATTCAGAGTATGTGAGGGCGGGGGCGTTGCGGGCAACCGGCCCGGCAGCAGGTGGACTGAATGTTGTTGTCACGGTGGGTTCCTTTCAAAGGGTGCCAGCGGTTCTGGCTGATTCGACTCTTCCGTGGCCCAACAGGGGCCGAAAGTACGCGATTCCTGCAAGTGGATAACCCCTCCAAAATGACGATTGTGGAGGAAGAGTGCTGGCCGGGGTGGCGAACCACAGTTCACGCCGAAGGAAGCATGGCGATCAGCACTGGAGCGATGCCCAGGCAGATGAAGGCCGGCAAGGAGCAAAGCCCCAACGGCACAACAAGCTTGACGCCCAAAGCAGCCGCCCGCTTTTCAGCGGCCCTGAAGCTTTCACGCCGTTCCCTGGCGGCCTGGGCGTACAGGATCGATGCTGACGGTGCCCCGGTGAGCGCAGCGAAGGCGAGTGCCTCCTTCAGCCGCAGCACCTCCGGGGAGTGCTGTGCAGGGGCGCGCCAAGCAGTTTCCCAGTCGGCGCCAATGGCCAACGCACCCACGACGGGTCGCAGTGACTGGCCGATGGGAGGCGAAGCCGCTCCGGCCAGGAGGTCCAAGGCCCTACCGATGCCGGCTCCGGCGTCCAGCATGGAAGCCACCAGCTCCAGCATCATCGCCGGATCGCGTAGGCCGTCCGTGGAAGTCCCCGCACTGCCCGAAGCTCCACTGGCCATCGACGAAACGGGAGGGCCGGCAAAGAGCAGAGTGGCCCGGGTGGGGACAGCTAAGGCGATGACCGCAGCGATGGCCAGGGCTCCCACCATCAACAGGGTCCCTGTTCCAGGCATCAGATTCCTCCCGCTGCGGCGGCGACCAGCTTGGAAGACCAGATACGGCCGGCAACCGTGAGCAGCAGTCCGGCAGCCAAGGTGGCAATGCCCCAAGGGTTACCCAGCAGGATGCCCAACGGGTCCACGCCAGGACCATTCCGAGAACCAACCCGAACAATGGAAGCCATGACAACAGCCGGACGGTGGCCTTGGGTCCTGCGAGCGCGGTCTGCCGGGCAGCCTCGGCGTCTTCCTCAGCTTCGAGCTGCGCCGCGAACCGGGTGAGGAGATCTGCAAGCGGACACCCGCTGGCTTCGGCTACGTCCAGGCAAGCTGCCAGTTCCATCCACACGCGCCGCTCTGAACTGCCCCGCAGGGGGTAAGTTTGCGCTGCCGTTCGACGGATCGCATCAGCGGGAGAATTCCCCAGCGTGGAGGCGGCACGCGCAGCGCCCAACACCTTCAAGGAGTCAGCGGATAGAGCTGGCGGACGGGACGGGAAATCCGCTCCACGTCCACTACCGGTTTGCGCGGCATGTTCCCTGGCGCATCGCGGAGCGTGGACAAGCCACAGCTCTTCCCACAGCCCGGACGTTCCGCGGCCGCCGCGGAGCAGGGCCGCCAGCTGCTGGACCAGGACCACCAGTTTGAGCGCGTTGGGAGGACGGTGTCGCAACAGTCGTCGGGCCCGGAAAGCCCCTGACGGATGCGCGCTCGTGTCCCCTTGCTGGCCCAGGCTTAATATCCTGCGACGGCGGCTTGCCTCGTCACCGCTGAACTGCAGCCAGACGGCATAGACCAGGACAAGAACGATGATGCTCATCATGTGCCCAGGCCCAGGGTAAGCCGGCTGGAGAGCTCCGGCCACGCAGGCCCTTCTTCTATTCCGTCGCGGCGCAGGGTCAACGCGGGGACCACTTCGGGACCTTGGGGTGTCTGTGCCATCATTCCGATGGAAGTCACTTGACGTCCCGTCCGGCCTCTGGCCACGTGGATCACAACGTCCAATGCCGAGGAGACCTGGAGCTGAACGGCTTCAGCATTCATTCCCGCGAGCGCACCGAGGGCGACAAGCCGTGCAGGCACCGATTCGGCCGTGTTGGCGTGAATGGTGCCACCTCCGCCCGTGTGCCCGGTGTTGAGCGCCGTTAGGAGTTCCCGTACCTCGGCGCCACGGCATTCTCCGACAATCAGCCGGTCGGGCCTCATACGCAGTGCCTGACGGACCAGCTCAGCGAGGTCCAGGCTGCCCTCCCCTTCCAAATTGCGGTGGCGCGACTCGAGGCAGACCACGTGCGGGTGGACCGGGTTTAGTTCGGCGGCATCCTCGATCAGAACCAACCGTTCGTCCGGATGGCTGAGCCCCAGCAGGGTGGAAAGGAGTGTGGTTTTTCCGGAGCCCGTTGCGCCGCTGATCAGGAAGCTCAGTCGCCGTTCGATGATGGCTCTGAGTACCTCCTCTATTTTTTCGGAGAACATGCCGCTTGCCCTCAGTTCGGGCAACGTAAACACCTGTTCCCGGCGTATTCGGATGGACAAGAGCGTCCCGGCTGTGGAGATGGGCGCAAGGACTGCATGGACGCGATAGCCCCCTTTGAGCCGGACGTCGACGCAGGGCGAACCGTCGTCCAGGCGACGTCCCC
Source organism: Paenarthrobacter sp. NPDC057355 (assembly GCF_042667405.1). Classification (NCBI taxonomy): domain Bacteria; kingdom Bacillati; phylum Actinomycetota; class Actinomycetes; order Micrococcales; family Micrococcaceae; genus Paenarthrobacter; species Paenarthrobacter sp. NPDC057355. Next base: position 45,054 of record NZ_JBHVAL010000018.1, read on the forward strand.
CTGCGGCAACCAGCCGGGATGCAAGTGACCGGACGTGGTGCTCAGCGTCGAACCGCAGCAGACTGCGTTCCAGGCCCCGCCCCCGGTCGAACCACACCGAGTCCGGTCCGTTGACGAAAATGTCGGTGACCAAGGGGTCTTGGGCGAGTTGTTGCAAGGGCCCCAATCCGCTCAATTCAGCATTAATGGACTCGGCGGCATCCAAGGCACCGGCTGTGCCCAGCAACCTGCCACTGGCCTGTATGGCTGCCGCCACCGTCGACGGCGTGACCGGTCCCCGGCCGGCAAGTACCGATTCACGAACCGTCTCGAGAAGCACGGTGTCCAGCTTTGGAGCGTGCCGGCGGCGCTGCCCTTCAAGGAACCGGCTCATCGGAGGACTCCGTTCAGTTCCAGCACGTCCTCCGCGAAGCGGCAGACGTCCTTTCGGCGGCCAAGTTCAAGCAGCCTGCCGAGCTCTGTCCCGGCCCCCACTCCGCGTACCTCAGGGACCACGCCAACCAGCGGGATCCCGAGTGACTCGGCGATGAAAGCCGGCTGTACCGGCGACGCATTGCTCCCGCGTACCAAAAGGCGAATGTCCACGGGCGGGAGCTCATCCAGGATCCGGCCGGAAGCTACCGCTGACCTCAAGTGACCGGTTGTGAGGAGCAACAGATTGTCGCAGTCCCACGAGAGTCTTCCCACACCCTCGCCACTGCGTCCGAGGTCCACAATGATGAGCTCGAACCCCCGGCGGGCAGCATCCATAATTGCCACCACAGCTGCCGCATCAGGAGTTTGCACCGGTTCACGGGTACCGGGCCAGGACAAGTACCGGAAACCACCAGCGGCAGGCAGGGAATCCCTGAACTGTGCAGGGTCAATGCTTCCCCTGCTTTCCTGGAAGTCCGGCCATCGAAGGCCCGGGACCGGTTCATCCGTGACCGCAAGCTCCAGTCCACCTCCCCATGGATCGCCGTCGATCAGCAAGGTGCTGACTCCTTGGGAGGCCGCGGCCTGGGCAAGCCAGATCGCGGCCGTAGAGGCCCCCGCACCACCACAGCCACCAACGATCCCGGTCATAGTTCCACCGGGGTCGGGCGAACCCGACATGGTCAAGTGTTCAGCAAGCCACGCTGCGGCTTCGGGAAGGACTGCCACGCGTTCAGCTCCCAGCGCGGTGGCCAAACGCCATAATCCCTCTCCATCGCCGCCCTTGCCCAGCAATACAGAAGGGGCCCTCCGACGTGGTGGCAGTTCACGAATATCACTGCCCACCAAGACAACATCGGCGCCGTCCCATCCATGGGCGGCCTCCGCGACGCTCACGGCTGTTCGCAGAGTTCCACCTGCCGCAGCCACTATCCGCTTTGCTTCTTCCTGGAGGTATGGATCGGCCGAAACAAGGAGCACCCCGGAGGTCTCCCGCGGCAGCCAATAGCCGCCCGGGTCCCCCTCCTCTGGCTGGTCGATGGGTTGCCTCTGCCGACGAATTCGCTTGCTCATGACAACACACTGGCCTAACCCCCAAGCTCGGATAAGCTCCCAAAGCCCGTATGTGCAAAACCTCGCCCATTTGCAAGCCGGAAGCTGCTTGTGGAGGACAGGTCACGCGTTCAAGTCCGGCCTGGGCAGCAAACCGCTGCCTGAACGGCAGCAGTCCCTCCAACAGGGCAGAATGGGACGCATGTACTTGCTGCTTGCCGCCCACCCGGACGGCGCAGCCATACAGAGGATCTCTCCCGCGGGGAAAGCTACTGCGGACGCACGCGTCGTCCGCCGTGGTGAGTTGCCCGGCGTCGTCCGTGAGCTCGAAACCCAGCGGCCACGCTGGGTATGGCACCGCGCCCAGGACTGGTATTCGGGACTGCTGGACCACGGCATCGAGCTGGAGCGGTGCCATGACCTGGCGCTCTGCGGAGCGATACTGGCCCACTCGGAGTTCACTGCCCACACGGACTACGCCCGGAACGCGGTTCACCTCACCCAGGACGACGACAGCCCACCCCGCATCCTCCAGCCACCACCGCCCTCCGCGGATCAAGGCGCACTGTTTGAGGACCTCACGCCGTCGGATCCCAAAGCAGGCTTGGCGGAACTGAAAGCGGAATTCGCGGCCCAACAAGAAGCAATGGCACAGGTCGGCACCGACCACCAGCGCAGGCAACGGCTGCAGTTGTTGCTCGCTGCCGAATCAGCGTGCGCGATCATCGCCGTCGAAATGCAGCACGCCGGCGTCCCCTGGCGGGAAGAGTTGCACCAGCAGATCCTGGCTGATGTTCTTGGCCCCCGCCCTTCCCCTGGCAACCGGCCTCCGGCTTTGGAAGCGCTCTGCACAGAGCTTCGGACCATCCTCAACTCCCCCAGCCTCAACCCGGACTCGCCGCAGGACCTCATGCGTGCGCTCCATCGCAACGGCATCGAAGTGAAAAGTACGCGGCAATGGGAGCTCCAGGAGTCCAAGCATCCTGCCATCCAGCCCCTGCTCGCCTACAAGAAACTCTCCCGCCTCCACACCGCCAACGGCTGGGCCTGGCTGGACGCGTGGGTGCGGGACGGGCGTTTCCACCCGGAATATGTGGTGGGTGGCGTGGTGTCGGGCCGTTGGGCCTCGCGCGGGGGCGGCGCCCTGCAAATTCCCCGCAACATCCGGGCGGCGGTGCACTCGGACCCGGGCCACAAGCTGATCGTCGCTGACGCGTCGCAGCTTGAACCGCGGGTCCTGGTGGCCTTGGCCCAAGACACGAAAATGGCCGAGGCAGCCCGCGACAAGGACCTTTACGCGGGCATCGCCGCCCAGGGTTTCGGTGGCGACAGGGCCAAAGCGAAAGTCGCCCTGCTGGGCGCTATCTACGGCGCCACCACAGGCGAATCCGGCAGGCTCATGCCCCAGCTGGCCCGCACTTATCCCCGCGCTGTGGGGTACGTGGAACAGGCTGCCCGGGAAGGCGAAGCCGGCAGGACGGTGACCACGCGGCTCGGACGAAGCAGCCCGCCGCCGTCGGCCGGTTGGCTGCGGAGCCAGCAATCAATCACCGCAGAGGAACAACGCCGGGCCGACAACCTGGCCCGCTCCCGCGGCCGCTTCACCCGGAACTTCGTGGTCCAGGGCTCGGCAGCTGAGTGGGCAGCGTGCTGGCTCGCAGAACTACGACGTCGGTTGCGGGCCTTGCGCGTCGAAGGCTCACCGTCAGGGGAACTCGTCTTTTTCCTGCACGATGAAGTCATGGTCCACGCTCCCGATGACGCCGTGGACGCCTGCATCAGGGCCATTGAAGAGTCCGCCGTTGCAGCCAAGGAACTCATGTTCGGGCCGATTCCCGTGGAATTTCCGGTGAGTGTCGCCGTCGTCGACTCTTACGACAAGGCGAAGTAGCCGCACATTAGCGGCAAGCGTGCGGACTTTCCAGTCACATCTCGCCAGATGAGGTGCCGTGACCTGGGCATGACGGGCGACTTTGGTTCCCCGCCGCTTCCCGATACTTTCACTGGGTAAGTGGCCTTAGGAGTCCACGGTGCATGCAAGGAAGCATTACAAGGGGGAAGCATGGCAGGCAGGTTTGAAATTCTCGCTGACAACGGTCAGGGGTACCGGTTCCGCCTCACGGCCGCCGATGGGACTGTGGTGGCTGAGTCACCGACATTCCCACACCTCGACGGGGTGGTGGCCGGCATTGAAGCCGTCCGGGAGAATGCGGCAACGGGGCTGATCGTTGATCGTTCGACGCCGGCACGCAAGGCCGCGTAACGACCACACCGACGGCGTCCTCAGAGGTCGATGTCGTGGAGTTTGGCCCGATCCCAGGGAACGGTCCAGCCCAGCTCGTCGAAAAGGCCGCTGAGGACCATCCCCGTGAAGCCCCACACCACAACACCGTTGATGGTGAATCCCGGACTCGTGTAGGTACGACCGAAACGGGAGATCGTGGCCGTGACCCGGTTGGCGGGGTCCAGGAGGTCGCGGACAGGAACCCGGAAAACCTGGGCGGATTCGGCGTAGTCCACAACGCGGACCGGCGACGGCGCATCCCACCACGCCAACACAGGTGTGACGCGGAAATTGCTGCGGATGAGTCCAAGCTCGGGGATGACCCCCAGGACGCGCACACCGCTGGCGTCGAGCCCTGTTTCTTCCACGGCTTCACGCAGGGCAGCCGCAACCACGGACTCGTCCTCGGGGTCCACGCTGCCGCCAGGAAAAGCCACCTGCCCGGGGTGGTCGTCCAGAGTGTGCGCGCGTTCCAGGAGAAGGACGTCAAGGTCGGCGGGCGCGATCGGGCGGCCTGACTCGGCGGGGACGTCGTCCAGAACGCCAAAGAGCATGAGGACCGCGGCTGCACGGTTGGTCTCAGCCGTGACGGGGAGCATGTCCCAGAGGGCAGAGTGCTCCTGCTGACCGGCCTGGAACCTTGTCACCAAGGCGGTCAGTTCCTCCAGCGCGGTCACCCGGGCCTCCTTTGCGATTCCATCCGGATTTCGGCGGCGCGGTGTGTTTCGGCCAGCAGCTTTTCCAGCAGTTCCTCATTGCCCGGGGCGAGCTCGTATTTCAGGAGCTTGGCGGCCTTGACGGGATCCGTTTCGCCTTCCCCGTAGCTTGGGCACAGGCTGGCGACCGGGCATGCGCCACAGGCCGGTTTCCGGGAGTGGCACACCCGGCGCCCGTGGAACACCACCCGGTGCGAGAGCATGGTCCAGTCCCGAGGCTCAAACAATTCCGCCACATCGAACTCGATCTTCACGGGATCGTCCGAAGTCGTCCACCCAAACCTTCGCGCCAAACGGCCAAAGTGCGTATCCACGGTGATGCCCGGAACTCCGAAGGCGTTACCCAGCACCACATTGGCTGTTTTGCGTCCGACGCCGGGAAGCGTCACCAGGTCTTCGAGCCTGCCCGGGACCTCGCCGTCGTATTCGTCCACCAGCCGGGTGCTGAGCGCCAGGACGTTCCGGGCCTTGGCCCTGAAAAAGCCCGTGGGCTGAAGAATTGCCTCCAGCTCAGCGGGGTCGGCCTCGGCCATGGCCCGGGCATTGGGGTAGCGGGCAAACAGGATCTTGGTGACCTGGTTGACCAGCACATCCGTGGTTTGGGCGGACAGGACCGTGGCCACCACCAGTTCGAAAGGATTCGTGAAGTCCAGCTCTGCGTGGGCGTATGGATACTTCTCCGCGAGAACCCTGTTGATCTTGCGCGCCCGGCGTTTGAGTGCGAGCAACGAACCAGCTTCGGCGATGGCCACGGCGTCCCTTCCTAGCCGCGTTCGATGTTGCTGAGCTCCCGAAGAACCCCCAGCTTGCCATCGGTGTCCTGGACCAGGAACTCATGGCCCCGGTCTTCGAGTGCGAGCACCCAACCACCGGGTTCGATGGTGAAGGACGGGGCGCCCGTGCGCTCGTCATACGTGGTGCGGGGCTGGGCTACGGCGAACCAGAACGCCTCATAATGTGGCGCATCCGATTCCTCGGGGCGGCTCGCGGGATCCACGGTGGCACCGATGGTGTCGCTGACCCTGCGGGTGTCTCCGGAAACGATCGGGGTAGCCATGGTGGCCGCCCAGGGCTGCTGGGCAGGCTGTTGGCTTACGGGCTGCTGGGCGTGCTGGGTAGTGGCGGGCTCGGAAGCGGTGGAGGGGGATTCCGCAGGCGCACCGGCGGGCTGCTCGTCCTTGGCGGAAACCTCCGGCTTAGTCGCCGGTACCGCGGCCGAGGCGCCCGCCCCTGAAACTCCTGCGACGGGTTCCTGGCCGACGGCCGGCTCCCCGAGCGGCTTGCTGTCCGCAGAATGCACGACGGCGGGGGCTTCCGTTGCCTGCGACGGACCGCTTCCGTACGTGGCCGGCGGGGCAAAGGGGCTGGGTGTGCCCACGCTGGTGGCACTGACAGCAGCTGCACCCGGCGCCTGCGTGGCGGTGTTCGGCTTGGGCGCTTTGGGGGCCTTCGGGGCTTTGGGAGCGGCAGGCTTGCGGCTGGGCACAGCTGCCTCGCGGGCAACCACATGGGCCGGAATCTCAGCACGACCCTTGAAATCGGCCGAGAGGAAGGGAAGATGCGGAGCCAGGACGGTCGCAGCAAGCAAGCCAACCGAACCAACCAGACCCAAAAGGACGCTGCCGTTGAAGGAGTTGGCAATCGTCAGGAAGAACAAGGGGAAAGCAAAGGCCGCCGTGACTGAGGCGAACTGGTCAACGGAAAGCGAACCCACTCGGACAATGGTTCCCGGCTGCAGTCGGCGGGCGACGAACAGTGCCACCACGACCAACGGCAGGATGATCCCAAGAAGCAGGAAGAACAGGTTTCCGAGGTTCCAGAGGTTGTAGCGGGAGCCGAACATGGGCAACAGCGACGCGACAAACATCAGGAGCGTCGAGCCAAAGACGGTGAGGTCCCGGATGGTGAAAGGTCCGGCCACGGCGTCGAACTTGGTCGAGCCACTGGGCGTAGCGTCAGTCTTTCCCGAGGCGGCAGGAATGCCCTGCGCAGCATTGGCAGCAGCGGGGCTGGCAGCTGCTTTGCCATCTGGTCCAGTGGCCGTTCCAGCCGTGGTGTCCGGTCCCGTCGGCTGTGAGTCGTGCGGTCCTGGGCTCAGCTGGTTCATGTATTTCTCCTTTGTACGGCGGCGCCTTGGGCAGTCCGGTCCGGTGGTTTCTGCGGGATTCCGCAGGATCGCCGGACACGCCTGAGGGTGCGTCCCAAGACCTCTTCAGCCTATGCCACCCCCCTGACAGCCTTCTAGCTGAAAACGGTCATACGGCATCGCCCACAGCGAACTCCAAGGTTACTTACAGAAAGTAGCCCCGGCTTCGGCCGCCGGGAGCGCTGGGCGCGGACCGCCGTCGTACGTCATGTAAGCGTTTCCCAGCCGCCCGAGGCGCCATTCGGCGCTAAAAATATGCCGCTCGCTGCCGTGTTTGTGACCACGCACACGTAGGACGTCTCGAGGCGATAGTGTGGAAGGCGGACAGTACTCTGCGGGGCCTGACGGCGGGCTCCGCGCAGCAAAGATCGATGAATAATGAGGTTCACCATGTCCCAGGACACCACCGGATCCACGGCCACCGCTGCAGCTTCATCGGCTCAGAACGGACAGGCCGCACACGTAGAGGCCCTTGAAAACCTCCTTCACGAGAACCGTAAGTTTGCGCCATCGGCAGAGTTCACCGCCAAAGCCGTGGCCACAGCTGACGCCTACAAAGAGGCCGAGGCCGACCGTCCCGCATTTTGGGCGAAGCAGGCCCGTGAGCTGCTGACGTGGAGCAAGGACTTCACCGAAACCCTGGATTGGTCCAACCCGCCCTTCGCCAAGTGGTTTGTCGGCGGCGAAATCAACGCTGCCTACAACGCCCTGGACCGCCACGTCGAAAACGGCCTGGGCGACCGCGTTGCCATCTACTTCGAGGGCGAACCCGGCGACACCCGCAGCTACACCTACGCGGAGCTGACCGAAGAGGTCAAGAAGGCCGCCAACGCATTCGAATCGCTCGGCGTGGCCAAGGGCGACCGCGTCGCCGTGTACCTGCCCATGATTCCCGAGGCCGTCATCACACTCCTCGCCTGTGCCCGCATCGGCGCCGTGCACTCGGTGGTCTTTGGCGGCTTCTCCGCCGACGCACTGCGCTCCCGCGTCGAGGACGCCGAAGCCAAGCTCGTTGTCACTGCCGATGGCACCTACCGCCGCGGCAAGCCCTCCCCCCTGAAGCCCGCCGTGGACGAAGCCCTGTCCAAGGAAGGCCACACCGTCCAGAACGTGGTGGTGGTCAAGCGCAACGGTGAGGACGTCAACTGGGTTGAGGGCCGCGACCTGTGGTGGGACGACACCGTAGGCGTCGCCGGGACCGAGCACACCGCCGTCGGACATGACTCCGAGCACCCGCTGTTCATCCTGTACACCTCCGGCACCACCGGAAAGCCCAAGGGCATCCTGCACACCACCGGCGGCTACCTCACCCAGGGCGCCTACACCCACAAGTCCGTGTTCGACCTCCACCCGCAAACGGATGTGTACTGGTGCACCGCCGACGTCGGTTGGGTCACCGGCCATTCCTACGTCACCTACGCGCCGCTCATCAACGGCGCCACCCAGGTCATGTACGAAGGCACCCCCGACTCCCCGCACCAGGGCCGTTGGTGGGAAATCGTGGAGAAGTACAAGGTCTCCATCCTCTACACCGCACCCACCGCCATCCGCACCTTCATGAAGTGGGGCCGGGACATCCCGGACAAGTACGACCTCTCCTCCATCCGCGTGCTGGGTTCCGTGGGCGAATCCATCAACCCCGAGGCGTGGATGTGGTACCGGGACGTCATCGGCGGGAATGCCGGCAAGAACGGCGAGAAGAAGGAACACCCCGCGCCGATCGTGGACACGTGGTGGCAGACCGAAACGGGCGCTCAGATGATCGCTCCGCTGCCCGGTGTCACTGAAACCAAGCCCGGCTCCGCCCAGGTTCCGCTTCCCGGCATTGCCGTGGACGTGGTGGACGAGAACGGTGCTTCGGTGGCCAACGGCGAAGGTGGCTACCTGGTGGTCCGCGAGCCGTGGCCGTCCATGCTCCGCGGCATCTGGGGCGACCCCGAGCGTTTCAAGGACACCTACTGGTCCCGCTTCGAGGCCATGTACTTCGCCGGCGACGGCGCCAAGAAGGATGAAGACGGCGATGTGTGGCTCCTGGGCCGCGTGGATGACGTCATGAACGTCTCCGGCCACCGGCTCTCCACCACGGAGATCGAATCCGCGCTCGTCTCACACCCGTCCGTCGCTGAAGCAGCCGTGGTTGGTGCCGCCGACGAGACCACCGGGCAGGCCGTCGTCGCGTTCGTCATCCTCCGCGGCGACGCCGTGAACAACGGGGACGAAACCGTGGTGGAACTGCGCAATCACGTGGGCAAGGAAATCGGCCCGATCGCCAAGCCGAAGCAGCTGCTCATTGTTCCGGAGCTGCCCAAGACACGTTCGGGCAAGATCGTCCGCCGTCTCCTCAAGGACATCGCAGAAGGCCGCGACACCGGGGATGCCACCACCCTGGCCGACCCCGGCATCATGACCCAGATCGCGGAATCGCTGCGAAAGTAACGTCACCGGGTCCAAACGCACGACGACGCCGCTCGCCTCCCGAGGTGAGCGGCGTCGTCGTGCGTTCTAACGCGTTTAACCAGTGGCTGCGTCCTAGACTGGTGCCAGACCCAGCCCCATGTTTGACGAGGTTCCCAGAAAGGCCCTGATGCTTCAGGCAGCACGCCACTCCGCCATCATCGAAGCCGTCCAGCGCGAGCGCGTGGTGAGGGTCTCCGACCTCGCACAACTCCTGGGCGTCTCCCCCATGACCGTCCGTCGCGACATCGAGGCCCTTGAGGAAACCGGCCGGGTGGAACGCATCCACGGTGGGGCCAAGCTCCCTGGTGACGCCAGCACGCATGAACCCGGCTTCGAGCTGAAGTCCACCCAGCTCCCGGTGGAAAAGCACGCGATCGCGGTGGAAGCTGCCTCCATGGTCCAGGAGGGCATGGCCATTGGTCTGGGCGCCGGGACCACCACGTGGGCGTTGGCGAAGGAGCTCGTCAACGGTCCCCGGATCACGGTGGTGACCAACTCGGTGCGGATCGCGGACCTGTTCCACCACGGTGCGTCCTCCGGTCCGGGGCGGTTCGGTTCAACGGTGATTCTGATCGGCGGCGAGCGCACTCCCTCCGACGCCTTGGTGGGGCCGATTGCCACGGCTTCCTTGAAGCAGCTGCACCTCGATGTCCTCTTCCTGGGTGTGCATGGCATGGACGCGCAGGCTGGCTTCACTACCCCCAACCTGCTCGAAGCAGAGACGGACCGCGCCTTCATGTCCTCGGCGCGCAGCACCGTGGTCCTTGCCGATCACAGCAAGTGGGGTGTGGTGGGGATAGCCTCGATCGCAGCGCTGGAGGAGACTGACGAGCTCATTACGGATTCCTTGCTGGGCGATGACGCGCGCAGGGTGCTGGAGGAGAACGTGGCGCGGCTGCGGATCGCCGCCGCCGCACCCAACTAGGTGACAGATAACGCTCCAATGACGGCCCATTGCGCCGTTTGCTGTTACTCAGTTGGGTCTCATACCGGGGGTGGAGGCCGGGGCGCGCAGTTCAACCGGCAGACGGACGCCGCACGGCAGTGCCCTTGGGGATGCTGGATATATGAACGCCATCCTCCACGCCCAGCAACTAACCAAGCATTATCCAGGCAGCTTCGCGCTGGACCGCGTCGACTTCACCGCGAATGCCGGCGAATCCATCGCGATCATCGGCCCCTCGGGTTCCGGTAAAACGACCCTTCTGCACTGCCTCGCCGGGATACTAAGGCCCGACGCCGGCACGATCACCTTGAGCACTCCTTCGGCACCGCTGCGTCTGGACACTTTGGGGGACGCAGCGTTGTCCCGACTGCGCCGTGAGGAGTTCGGCTTCGTCTTCCAGCAGGGCATGCTCCTGCCCGAGCTGACCGCCCTCGAAAACGTCGCTCTGGCACTCATGTTGAACGGCACCGACCGCGCTACGTCCGAGTCCCGCGCTGCGGAGTGGCTCGCAGCATTGGGCTTGGCGGGCATGGAACAGCGCAGGCTGGGTGAACTGTCCGGTGGTCAGGTGCAGCGAGTGGCCATCGCCCGCGCGCAGGTAACCGGCGCCAGGGTGGTGTTTGCCGATGAACCGACCGGCGCCCTGGATTCAGCAACGTCAACCGAAGTTCTCGACGTCCTGCTTCATTCCGTGGCCGCCAATGGGCGCACGCTCCTGGTCGTCACCCACGATCCCAACGTGGCCGCACGCTGCCAACGTGTCGTGGAACTCCGGGACGGCAGGATCGTGGCGGACAGCGCCGGAGTAGTGCCAACCACCACCAGCCCTTCTCCTGCAACCACCAGCTTCAAAGGCGCCTTCAATGTCTAGCCTCACCATGGCCCTCCGGCTGACCCCCTATCTGGCGCGAAGCAGTGGGAACAGTTTCCGGGAAACAGGACTACGCGACGCCGGCCTGCCCATCCTTGCCTTCGGGACAGTGACCGCGCTGCTGCTCACCGTCGCGGGCGGCTCCCAGGTTTTCTGGTCCTGGACTGACGACATCGCAGGCACCTACCAAGCGTTGGCCGTCGTCGCGATGGTCCTGCTCATCATCCCGCTGCTGACGCTCGGCGCCTCGGCCGCACGACTGGCCGCCCGGCGTCGTGATGACCGGCTGGCGTCCCTGCGCTTGCTGGGTGCCAACAGCGCGACCGTCGTCTGGATGACCGTCATTGAATCGACTGTCCTGGCGGCGGTCGGGGCACTGGCCGGTGCCGGACTGTACGCGTGCGCGGCTCCCTTCCTGGGCTTGATCCAGTTCCGTGGGCAGGCGATCGGCAGCCACGCCTGGTTGTCCGTCCCGTCCATCCTGGGCTGCATCCTGGCCGTTTGCATCCTGGCGGCGGCGAGCGCCGCGCTTGGGCTGCGGAAGGTTGTGGTGACTCCGTTGGGCGTCAGGACCCGGCAAACGGCCGACGGCGCGCATTGGGTTCGCGGGCTCATCGCGGCTGTTGTTGTGGTATTGGGAGTTGTGGCGATGGGGATGCTCAGCAGCTTTGGCGCGTTCATCGTGATCCTCGCCGTCATGGGTGGTTGCTTTGGCCTGGCGCTGTTGGCGCTGAACCTCATGGGCCCGTGGGTCCTGCGCCTGCGGGCATCGTCCCAGCTCAAACGGGCGAAAAGGCCCGAGCACTTGCTCGCGGCCCGCACTGTGCTGGAGAGTCCCAAGGAATCGTGGCGGCAAGTTGGGGGCGTCGCGATGACCAGTTTCGTGGGAGTCTTCGTGGGCGTGGGCATGGCTATTGCGGACGCCATGGGTACAGCCGGCGACACCGAAGCTGCACTGCTGGTTCGGGACATCAATACCGGAGTGATGATTACGCTGCTGGGTTCGTTCCTGATGGTGGCGTGTTCGGCTGGCGTGAACCAAGCTGCCGCAGTGCTGGACCGGGCATCGACGCTGGTGGCGCTGGACCGGGTGGGGATGCCGCGGAAACTCATGGTGGCCGCGCGGGTCAAGGCCGTGATGTCGCCACTGTTCCTTGTGGCGGGGATATCCGCAGCCGCTGCCGCCGTTTTGGTTCTGCCGTTGACGGGAGCGGTGCTGCTGACCCAGCCCGTGGTGTTCCTGACCATCGGCGGGGTGTTTGCGGCCGGCTTCCTGCTGGTTCGGCTGGCCGTAGCTGCCGGGACAGCGCAGATCGCCCAGGTGCTGGCCCGTCCGGAGCGCTACGCCAGCGTGGACTCGTAGAAAGCCCCGCCGAGTTGGCATTTGATGACAATGTTGGGCCGACATTGTCATTAAGTGCCACTTCGGCGGAGAGGGCCTAAGCGCAGCCGCAGGATTGCCGGATGATCAACTCCGTGGGCAGGACCTGGTGCTGGAGTTCCTCGCCACGGCCCTTGCCCACCAGGGCCCGGACCGCTGCCTGGGCCATCGCTTTGACCGGCTGCGCGACGGTGGTGAGCGCCGGCCAGCTGTACTCAGAGTCCAGGGAACCGTCGAAGGAAACCAGCGCCAGCTCCTCGGGAACGCGCACACCCGCCTCATGGAGCGCCCGGAGAATGCCGATGGCCTGCATGTCGTTGCTGGCGAAAACAGCGGTGGGCCGGTTGGCCATGGAGAGGAAACGCTTCCCTACCTCGTAACCTCCTGGACGGCTGAACGGGCCATGCAGCATGGGGCCTTCCGGCAATCCCGCATCACGAAGCGCGGCAAGCCATCCCACCTCGCGGCCGTCCAGCTGATTGCCGGTGTTGGTTCCGATGGCCAGGCCTATGTTGGTGTGGCCATGGCCGATCAAGTGCTCCACGGCAGCGCGCGCGCCCGCTTCCAGGTCAACACCCACACTGCTGAAACCCTGCGGGGAGCCAGCGTTGTTCAACAAGACGGCCGGGATTTCCGAAGCTTCCAGCTCCGTTACATCGGGGTCGAACACACAACTTGCCAGGAACACCCCATCCACCTGTCGGGCGGCGAGGGTACGGATGTTTTTGCGCTCCCGCGTCAGGTTTCCGTCAGAGTTGGTCAGCACCATGCCAAACCCCAGCTCCGCCGCAGCGTCTTCAACCGCATGGGCAAGCTGGGTGAAGAATGGGTTGGTGTTGTCCGGCACCACCACGCCGATGGTTTCGCTGGAACCCAGCTTCAGCGCGCGTGCCGCTGCGTTGGGGCGGTAGCCAAGGATGCGGATGGCATCGCGGACTTTGGCTTCCGTTGCCGGGGCCACGTTCTTGGGCCCACCGTTCACCACATAACTCACGACGGCGGTACTCACCCCGGCGTACCGGGCGACGTCTTTGCGTGTAACCGGTCCGCGCGGGGTTTGTACTGCTGTTGTTGTCATGGGGTAAATGCTAGCTACTCCACAGGGGCATCACCGAAGTCGCGGATCGGGAGCCGCTCGCCGCCGCGCAGGGCAGACTCGTGGGCCACGATGCCTGGAAGCGTGAACCTGGCGGCTACCCACGCGTTAACCGGTGGAAGGCTGCGGTTGTTCACCGCCGTCACAAAGTCGTCCACGAGGAATTGGTGGCTTCCCTCGTGTCCGTTGGGCGCTCCGAGGAATTCCTCGGGGAGCCGGGACTGATCATGCACTGGAGCCAGTCCTGAAATGAAGGCGTCACGGAGCTCGGGTGCCACGTCCGCCAGGGAGGGATCGTCGGCAGACTTGGTGGGCCTGGTTTCCACCTGCACGGACACATCCTGCACCGACGACTTGTCCTGCCACACAGTGGTGGTGGCGAGCTGTTCAAAGCTGGCGTCTGTTCCGAAGAAGCGGAAGCGCGACTCGCGGATGTGCGACGGGTACCCCACTCGGCGCATCTCATTGGTGCGCATCGCACCGCCGTCGTTCATTTCGAACAGTGCGGTGGCGTTGGAGAAGTCGTTGGCGAACATGCTGACGTCCTTGTCGAAGACGCCATCACCCCGCTCATCCTTGACTCCGATGCAGCTCACGCTGACGGCGTGGCCCGGCACTGCGCCGAGCACGCCGCCGATGGCGTGGGTGGGGTACAGCATGGGCGGGTAGCTCGCGGTTTCCTTCCAGCGTTCCCCTCCGCTGTATTGGTAGGCCTCGTAAAAGCCGAGGTCCATGTCGTGGACGTAGTCGCCCTCGGTGTAAAAGATCCGGCCGAATTTGCCCTGGGCGTGCTGCTGCCGGGCGAAGACCGTGGCGGGGTTGTAGTAGCTGGTCTCCCCCATCGCATAGACCAACTTGGTTTCCCGAACTGCCTCGATGATCCGCTCGATCTCCTCTTCGGAAACTGCCATCGGCACGGCCGAGTACACATGCTTTCCGGCCCGCAGGGCCCGCTCGACCAAGGGGCCGTGCGTCCACCGTTGCGTAAAGATGGCGACAGCATCGACGTCGGACTCCAAAAGGGCCTCGAACGAGGCCATGGTGCCGTCCAAGCCCCAGCGCTGCTGCGCTGCGGCGGCACGTTCAGGGAGTTCGTCCACCGCATAGACCTCGCTGACACCGGGGTGGAGCTTGAAGAGATGGGCGAACTGGCTGCCGAACTGCCCCACACCAACAACACCAATCGAAAACGTCATTGTTTACCTTTCCTGCGGCCGCACAGCAGCCGTTTGTCCGTCGTGTCCTGTGTACGCTCGAGTGTCGCACCCAGGATCTACACGAGTCAACAGAAACAACAATTCCGAACATTTTTCATCAAAAACTCGCGCAAGCTCTTGCCAACTCAAAATCTACTCGTGTAGATTCGCCTCCAGCTGTTACCCGCATCACTCCCGAGAAAGGGTCGACGATGACCACGCTAACCAAGCAACCGGATCCTGGGCTCTCCGCCAGGGCGCCGAGGAAGTCGCGCAAGCGGGGAAAACCATCCGACGGGTTCCGCGGGATCGGAGACTTGAAGGTCGCGCTCTTCTTCATCGCCCCGGCGATGGTCGGATTGACCCTCTTTTACCTCGCCCCAACCATCCGGGGCATCTACCTCAGCTTCACCGAGTACAGCATCCTGGGCGACCCGGAATGGATTGGCGCAAAGAACTACGAGCGCATAGCCAAGGATCCGCTGTTCTGGAACGCCTTGGGCGTCACGGCGGAATACGTGGTGATCAACATTGTCCTTCAGACAGCGCTGGCCCTGGGCCTTGCAATCCTGATGCACAGGGTGGCAAGGTCAACCCTCATTCGCGGCGCGCTCCTGATGCCCTATCTCATGGCAAACGTCATCGCGGCTCTGCTGTGGTTCTGGATGCTCGACTACCAGATCGGCATCATCAACCAGATCATCGAATGGACCAGGCTGCCCCGGGTGGCGTTTTTCGGCAGCGAGCAATGGGCCATCCCCACACAAGCGCTCATCAACACGTGGAGACACATGGGCTACACGGCGCTACTGATCTTTGCAGGGCTCCAGGCCATCCCCAGCAGCGTCTATGAGGCCGCCAGCATCGACGGTTCCAAGGCTGTAAACACCTTCTGGCGGATCACCCTGCCACTGCTGCGACCGGTCCTTGTACTGGTCCTCGTAGTGACCGTGATCGGTTCCTTCCAAGTCTTTGACACCGTTGCCGTCACCACGGCGGGCGGTCCTGTCAACGCAACCCGCGTGCTGCAGTTCTACATCTACCAGCGCGCCTTCAACGAACAGGACTTCGGCTATGGATCTGCCTTGGCTGTCATCCTCTTCCTCATCCTCGCCATCGTCGCTTTCATCCAGATGAAGTTCCTTCGCGGCAACCAGTCGGACCTGGACTAAGGACACGCCATGACCACCTTTACCTCACGCACCAACGCCGGCCGTCGCCCACTTAGCCGTCCCTTCAACTGGCGCCGCGCCATCGCCCTGACCCTCCTCGGCCTGGCCATCGCTGTGAGCATCCTGCCCTTCTACTGGGTGCTGCGTACAGCCCTTTCCACCAACGGCTCCCTCGCAGCGAACTCCGCCAACCTGCTGCCGGCCGACTTCAACCTGGGCGCGTTCAAGCGGGTCTTCGGCCTACAGAGTGCTTCCGAAGCCATCGCAGAAGGTGGCTCGGGCGCGTCGATCAACTTCTGGCAGTACCTTTGGAACTCGCTGCTCTTCTCCGGCATCACCACAGCCTGCGCCGTATTCTTCAGCTCCATGGCCGCCTACGCTTTCTCCCGGCTGCGGTGGAAAGGGCGCGACGCGGTCTTCTCCCTGTTCCTTGCCACCATGCTGGTCCCGCCGATTTTCACCGCCCTTCCCAATTTCCTGCTCATCAAGAACCTGGGCCTGCTCAATTCCATGCTCGGACTCGTGCTGCCGTACCTGTTCATGACCCCGTTCGCAATCTTCTTCATGCGCCAGTTCTTCCTGAACATGTCCAGGGAAGTTGAAGAGGCCGCAATGCTCGACGGCGCCAAGCACTGGCGGATCTTCTTCCAGATCATCATGCCCAACGCCGCTGCCCCGATCGCGACCTTGGCGTTGCTGACGTTCATGGGTCAGTGGAATGAATATTTCTGGCCACTGCTGGTAGGCACCTCCGAAGAATCCCGCGTGCTCACAGTGGGATTGGGAGTCTTCAAATCCCAGTCCCCGCAAGGTGCTCCCGACTGGTCCGGGCTCATGGCCGCAACGCTCGTGTCCGCCACACCCGTGCTGATCCTCTTTGCCATCTTCGGCAAGCGGATCGTCAACTCCATCGGATTCAACGGCACCAAATAGCTTTCTCCACCTCCCTCCCGCGGAAGCCGGCGTGTGCCGGAACGCACCCCATCCCGTCCTGAAAGGACCAACCATGATGAAAAAGAAGGCACTGGGCGCCGTCGCCGCAGCCGCTGTCCTCGCGCTGTCCGCCTGCTCGGGCGGAAACTCCGGAGGCAGCTCCGGCGGAGACTCGGCCAAGGGCGAGATCAACTACTGGCTATGGGACGCCAACCAGCTCCCGGCATACCAACAGTGCGCCACTGACTTCAGCAAGGCCAACCCGGACATCACCGTCAAGATCACCCAAACCGGTTGGGACGACTACTGGTCCAAACTCACCAACGGCATGGCTTCCGGTACTGCGCCGGACGTCTTCACGGACCACCTGTCCAAGTATCCGGACTTCCTCAAGACCAAGCAGCTGGTGCCCCTTGATGACGCCATCGCGCAGGACAAGGTAGACCTCTCGCAGTACAACGAAGGCCTCGCGGACCTGTGGGTGGGCCAGGACGGCAAGCGCTACGGGCTGCCCAAAGACTGGGACACGATCGCACTCTTCTACAACCAGAAGATGGCTGCCGACGCCGGCATCACCCCGGAACAGATGGGCTCGCTGACGTGGAACGCGCAGGACGGCGGGACGTACGAGAAGGTGATCGCCCGCCTCACCGTCGATAAGAACGGCAAACGCGGCGACGAGGCCGGCTTCGACAAGAACAACGTTGCCGTCTACGGATTGGGCCTGCCGGGCTCCGACGCCGAGAACGCCGGACAAACGCAGTGGAGCTACCTGTCTGCTACCACTGGCTGGACCACCACAGACAAGAACCCCTGGGGCACCCACTTCAACTACGACGACAAGAAGCTCCAGGACACCATCGCTTGGTGGGCGTCGCTCACCGAGAAAGGCTACATGCCCAAGCTTGAAACCACGGTTGGTGCCAACGCCGCCGACAACTTCGGCGCAGGCAAGGCAGCCATCAACAGCAACGGCTCCTGGATGATCGGCCAGTACACCGGCTACAAGGGCATCGACGTCGGTATCGCTCCCACACCCCAGGGTCCTGAAGGCAAGCGCGCCTCCATGTTCAACGGCCTGGCCGATTCCGTGTGGGCCGGCACCAAGAAGAAGGACGCAGCGATCAAGTGGGTGGAATACCTCGGCTCCGCCGCTTGCCAGGATGTCGTAGCTTCCAAGGCCGTCGTGTTCCCGGCCATCACCACCTCCTCCGAGAAGGCCGCTGAGGCCTTCAAAGCCAAGAACGTGGACGTCAGCGCCTTCACCCAGCATGTGAAGGACAAGACCACCTTCATGCTCCCGATCACGGACAACGCCGCCAAGGTTTCCGGAATCATGAAGCCGGCAATGGACGCGGTGGTTTCCGGCAAGTCCCCGGCCAGCTCGCTGACAACCGCCAACGAGCAAGTCAACGCACTCTTCAAGTAGAACCCTCCGGTTGTGAGGCCTGCTCTGCGCCCTATTTCCCTCGCAAAGCACGCAGAGCAGGCCTCACAACACGAACCAGCACCCAATCCTGAAAGCGACTCATACATGCAACCGCTCCATCTCCGTTCCGCAGGTACCAGCCTGGTGATCAGCACCAACCGTGGAGAGGCTGAGATTACCCACTGGGGAGCAGACCTGGGCGATACCCTGCCCGACCTCGCCATCCTCAACGAGCCCATCCCGCCCTCGGCCATCGACGCCAACGTTCCCGCCGGGCTCCTTCCACAGCCGTCGTCCTCCTGGCAGGGGCGGCCGGGACTCCGCGGGCACCGCGTGATTGACGGCGTACCCGGCTTCGACTTCTCGACACGGCTGCGTGTGGTGAGTGCGACGGCGGACGCAAGTACCGCCGTCGTGCTTCAGTCAGATCCCGACGCCGGCATCTCGGTGACCAGCAACGTCACCTTGCACGCGGGCGGGCTCCTGGAACTGCGGCACACGGTGACGAACGACGGCACGTCGCCTTTCCAGGTGGACGAGCTGGCCACCATGCTGCCGGTAGCGCCGGACGCCGTCGAGCTTTTGGACCTGACCGGACGCTGGTGCCGTGAGCGGCACCCGCAACGCCGGGCAATCCAGCAAGGTACGTGGGTCCGTACCGGACGGCACGGCCGCACTGGGCATGATTCGTCGCTGCTGCTTGCCGCAGGGACTGCCGGTTTCGGAAACCGTCATGGCAAGGTGTGGGCCACCCATCTGGCTTGGAGCGGCAATCATGAGCAATTCGCGGACAGCGTTGCCGACGGCCGCACCATGGTGGGCGGTTCGGAGCTTCTTGGCCCGGCAGAGGTGCTGCTGCAACCAGGTGAAAGCTACACGACTCCAGCGCTGTTTGCCGCGTATTCGGACCGCGGGCTGGATGGCATCAGCGAGGCGTTTTACAGCTGGTTCCGCTCACGTCCCCACCACGTGGGCAAGCCGCGCCCAGTGGTCCTCAACACCTGGGAAGCTGTGTACTTCGACCACAATCTGGAGTCGCTGCTCGAGCTGGCTGAGTCCGCTGCCGATCTCGGTGTTGAGCGTTTCGTGCTCGACGACGGGTGGTTCCGCGGGCGCCGCGACGACCACGCCGGGCTGGGCGATTGGTACGTGGATGAGACCCTCTGGCCGTCGGGGCTCACTCCCCTGATCGACGCCGTGACCTCCCGGGGCATGGAGTTCGGGCTGTGGGTGGAGCCGGAAATGGTGAATCTGAATTCCGACATCGCGCGCGAGCACCCGGAGTGGATCGTTGGCCCTGCCGCTTCTTCGCACAAGGACGGCGGGCGGCTGCCCCTCGAGTGGAGGCAGCAGCACGTTGTCGATCTGGTGAACCCGGAGGCGTGGCAGTACATCTTTGACCGCATCGATGCCTTGCTGACGGAAAACAACATCAGCTACCTCAAGTGGGACCAGAACCGGGACCTTTTGGAGCACGGTCACGCGGGCAGGGCGTCAGTGCATGAGCAAACCCTGGCCGCCTACCGGCTGTTCGACGCTTTGCGGGCGGCCCACCCGGGTGTGGAGATTGAGAGCTGCTCCTCCGGTGGCGCCCGCGTGGATTTGGGGATCCTGGAGCGGACGGACCGGATCTGGGCTTCGGACTGCAACGACGCCCTGGAGCGGCAGACCATCCAACGCTGGACCGGCGTCGTGGTTCCGCCCGAACTGGTCGGCGGGCACATCGGCCCCACCACCTCCCACACCACCGGCCGCACGCACGATCTCTCATTCCGCGCCATTACGGCCCTTTTCGGGCACTTCGGCATGGAATGGGACGTGCGTTCGGTGACGGGCGCCGAGCGCGAGGAACTCAAGGGCTTCATCGCGTTGTATAAGGAACACCGCGGCCTGATCCACAGTGGACGAATGGTGCGGGCGGACTCGCCGGACGAGTCGCTGATGGTTCACGGCGTGGTTGCTTCAGAGCACGACGGCGGTACAGCCCCAGGCACCACGGCGGCACTGTTCGCCGTGGTCAAGATCCGGACGGGCTTCGGCGAACTGGTGGGCCGGGTGGCACTTCCGGGGCTCGATCCCCTGCGTTCCTACCGGGTGGAGCTTCTCTTCCCAACCCCGGAGGATGCCGACTACGGCCACACGTTCACCGAGGCCAAGCCAGCGCCCTGGTTGGCATCAGGGGCGGAGGCCAGCGGGCGGTTCCTGGGCGAGGTCGGGCTCCCGATGCCCGTGCTGAACCCGGAGCACGCCGTCCTGCTGCGGGTCACCGCCCTGTAACGCTCCATCACATCCCAAGGGCTTCCCGGGAACCCCCGCTCACATCCCAACAGGTTCCCGGGAACCCTCGCTCACATGCCGGGTGTTTAGGCAGCGTCCGCCAGGTAATCGATCGCCAGCTTGTACCCGAGCACACCCGCGCCAACAATGATCGCGTTGCAGACACCCGAGAGGTACGAGTGGTGCCGGAACTCTTCGCGCTTGTGAACATTGGTGATATGGACCTCGACGGCGGGCAACTGCACGGCCGCGATCGCGTCCCGAAGTGCCACGGACGTGTGGGTGTAAGCGCCTGCGTTGATGACGATGCCGACGGCCGCGCCGCGGGCTGCGTGGATGGCATCCACCAGGTCGCCTTCGTGGTTGGACTGCACACAATCCACGGTGAAGCCATGCGCGGCTGCCGCTGTCATGGCGAGCTGCTCGACGTCGGCCAGCGTGGAAGTTCCGTACTTCTCCGGCTCACGCGTGCCCAGTAGGTTCAGGTTGGGTCCGTTGATCACAAGGATGGTGCCGCGACCGGCTTCGGTGGCGGGGGTGGCTTCAGTCATGGCTCCCAATCTATCGCCGGGAGAGAGCGTCCGGGAATTGCGCCCGTTAGGTGAACGAGCGTGGCCCAAAAATCGCCACTATGTGAGAGATGGTCACCCAAAACCCGGGGGGATGTGAGAGAGCGTTGGTTACTTGCGGGTGCACTGCCCGGCCGAGACCTGCTCGCTGAGGCCGGCGGCCTGCGCCGCCACGGGTTCCACGTCTGTCATGGTCAACGCGAACCCCAAGGCTGCATCCGTCGTTGTCTTGGCAAAAATCAGGCCGGCTACCTGGCCGTCCATCGTCAGCAACGGACCACCCGAGTTCCCCGGCTGCACGTCACCGGCCAGCTTGTACACCAGTTCCGGCGAGGGATTGTTGCCATAAATATCCGGAACCAGAATGGGCGAAATCCCCTGCACTGTGGCGGGTTTGGACTGGAAGGGACCTCCATGCGGGTAACCGGCAAAAGCTGCGGGGCTTCCACCCGGCAGGTCCGAGCTCAGCGGCAGCGGGTTGGACTTCAGGCCGTCCACGGCCAATACCGCGATGTCCCGCTGGGGGTCGAAGTAGACAACGCGACCCGGCAACGCACCGCCGTCGGGAATTTCAACAACGGGCTGCGACACGCCCGCCACGACGTGCGCGTTGGTGACGACGCGCCCGGGCGACACGACGAATCCGGAACCGGTCTGGTTTTGGCCGCATTCGAAGGCCGTTCCGGCGATCTTCAGCACGGACTCAGCGGCCCTGTTCAAAGCCGGCGTGTCGGTGGACTCATTGGGAACAGGGACTGCCGTGCCGGGGCCGATGCCCTCAATCAGCTTAGGAATTCCGTCGCCGATCACCGTGGACCGGAGCTGCGCCATGGTGCTCTTGACGGGTGTCGGCGTGATGTTGTCGATGTACCGGATCACACGGGACTCGGCCAATTGCTGCGACACGAACGGCACACCAAGGGAACTGATGCTGAACGCCAGCATGGACATCACCAGCGCGGCCACCACCACGCTCACAACGCCGCCGATCAATCGGTCTGCCGCGTGCAACGGTTTGATCCGCACCGCGTGGCGGACTTTGCGGCCAATCATGGTCCCAAGCCCATGCCCCAAAGCAATAAGTACGACGGCGGCACCCACCGTGGCGGCCAGCCTCCAGCCGCTGTCGGTCACCCAGCCACTGACGAGGGGCACTGCCACGAACGCAGCAATGGCGCCCACGACGAATCCGGCAATACCACCCAAAGTGACCATGAAGCCGTTGCGCAAGCCATAGATCAGGTAGGACAGGAGCATCAAAATCAATGCCAAATCCAATATCGTCAAGCCAAACACCAATGCTCCTCATAGCCGGGTAGCGCCAATTGTAGTTGTGGACCCTGACAGCCAACCGTTAGTCACATCACCATCGCGTCACGGCCAAGGGTCGTTTTAAGGCGGTCCTTTGGCCTTTGAACGCCGCCAACCCGCGCCATTTCAGCGTTTCGCGTGCCAAGTACGTCACAGAAGCTCAAAAATTCTGAAACAATGGCTGGAGCGCCACGACCGAAACTTATATTCAGGAGATTTCATGGACATCGAGGTATTGCGCCGCGCACCCCTCTTCGCCACCCTTGACGACGACGCATTCCGCCTGCTGACGGACGAACTCACCGAGGTGGACCTTTCACGTGGAGCTTCCGTGTTCCGCGAAGGCGACCAGGGTGACCAGCTCTACTTCATCGTTTCCGGCAAGGTGAAGCTCGGCCGCACCTCCCCCGACGGACGCGAGTCCCTGCTGGCCATCCTCGGCCCGGGCGAACTCTTCGGCGAAATGGCGTTGTTCGACCCCAGCCCGCGTACCGCAACGGCCACGGCCGTTTCCGAAACGCGCCTGGCCGGCCTGAAGAACGAGAGCCTCAACGCCCTGCTCCGCACGCGTCCCGAGGTTTCCGCCCAGCTGCTGCAGGCACTGGCCCGCCGCCTGCGCCGCACCAACGACTCCCTGTCCGACCTCGTCTTCTCCGACGTACCGGGCCGCGTTGCCAAGGCACTCCTCGACCTGGCTGACCGCTTCGGCCGTCCGGCCACCGACGGCGTCCTGGTGGCCCACGAGCTCACCCAGGAAGAACTGGCCCAGCTGGTTGGCGCTTCCCGCGAAACCGTCAACAAGGCACTGGCCGAATTCGTTCAGCGCGGATGGCTGCGGTTGGAAGCCCGCGCCGTCGTCATCCTGGACATGCAGCGACTCCGCCAGCGTTCCCGCTAAAAAGCTCCACGAAAAAGCCGCCCCGGTTCGACGCCGGGGCGGCTTTTTGTTGTTTTGGTGAGCGAGCGATCGGCTCAAGCCAGTGGGACGTGAGCGAGCGATCGGCTCAAGCCGGTGGGACGTGAGCGAGCGATCGGCTCAAGCCAGTGGGATGTGAGCGAGGGATCGGCTCAAGGAGGCGGGACGTGAGCGAGGGTCAGCGTTCGCGCTGGGGCTCGCCGGCGACGGTGCGGGCGGCTTCGACTTCGAGCATGAGCTGGCCGCCTTCGTCGACCAACCGCGGCTGATAGACGTGTGCCTTGCGCTTGTAGCTCAGGTACGCGATGCAGCCATTGGCGTGGGCCATCTTCTCGAGCATGATCTCCGAGCCCGGCACCAAAAGCTGGCCCAACATCAGGCCCACGGTGTTTGCCTGGCCGATCTCGTCGCCCAGGGCAGGGGTATCGCGAAGGGCAATCGCCTCGGATGCCGATACCCAGCGGCCCCACACACCCTTGCTGCCAAGGATGCTGGGCTGCTGGTTCACCGGAACCGTGGCAGCGAAGTACCGGGTGTTGAAACGCGTGTGCGCAAAGTCCGGGCTGAGCCAGTTAACCAGCGGTTTAAGCAGATCTGTGCGCAGCGACAGACCACGTTTGGTCAGCATCTCCGTGAACGATTTCTCCTGGGCGGCCACGGCTTCGCGGGCACGCATCCAGTCCACGGTGGAGTTGGCCTCCACCGTGGAGGAAGCATCGGGACCTGCCAGCAGGACGCCCGTCTCCTCAAAGAGCTCACGGATAGCGCCCACCACGTGACGGCGGGCGAGTCCGACGTCGTCCGTCCCCATAAGCTCGGCCCACTGCTGGGGTGAGGGACCCACCCAGGCGATGGGGTCGTCGTCGGACGGGTCCAGGGAGCCGCCCGGGAACGCCACGACGCCCAACGGCGAGGAACCGGGCCTGTAGCCAAGCCAGGTTTCCAAGCCGGAGGGAGAATCGCGCAAGAGGACAACGGATGAGGCATAGCGGGCGGCCCTGGGGGTCCGCTCGCCGAGCTCAAGCCAGTTTTGTGCTGCCCCTTCGAGTTCGGGGGGCAGTACAAAAAGGCGACGGGCAAGCTGCGGCACGTGGTTGAACCGGTTCCTTAGCTGAATTCAGCGATGAGCTCGACCTCTACAGGAGAGTCGAGGGGCAGGACAGAAACGCCGACGGCGGAACGGGCGTGAATGCCGGCATCGCCGAATACCTGGCCCAGAAGTTCGGACGCACCGTTGATGACGCCGGGCTGGCCGGTAAAGGTGGGCTCGGAGGCAACGAATCCGACCACCTTGACGATGCGGGTGACACGGTCGAGGTCGCCGATGACACTCTTAACCGCAGCCAAGGCGTTGATGGCGCACACGGCGGCGTAGCGCTTGGCGTCCTCGGGATCAACCGTTGCTTCGTCCGACGCGCCCAACTCGCCCAAGGAGACCTTGCCCGTAGCTTCGAGTTTGCCGTTAATAAACGGCAGCTGTCCGGACGTGTAAACGTAGTTGCCGGAGACGACGGCAGGGACGTAGGCGGCGACCGGTGCGGCGACCTCGGGAAGGGTCAGTCCGAGCTCGGCCAGACGCTGCTCAACGGCCGACGTCGGGGCGCCGGATTCCGCGGGAGAGGTGGTTTCTGCGGGGGTTGTCATGGTTACTGCTTCTCCCTCTTCAGGTATGCGACAAGGCCTTTGCCATCGGGGCCGCCGACGACCTGGACAAGCTCCCAGCCGTCTTCGCCCCACTGGTCCAGGATCTGCTTGGTGGCGTGGATAATGAGCGGAATCGTGGCGTACTCCCATTTGGTCATGACAGAAAGCCTAGCCCGTGCCGGTAAACTGGAAAACATGGTGACTCGCAAGAACCCCATATTCGACACTGCCACCACCCTCGGGAAGATTCTAGGTTTCCTTGGCGTGAGTGCGATCTGTGGCGTCCTCGTGGCAGGACTTCTTGTCCCGGCCGCAGCCGTCTCGGGCAGTGCCGCAAGTGGTTCCATCCAGTTCTTTGACACTCTGCCGGCGGAGCTCCAGGTGGATCCGCCCAGCCAGAACACCACGATCCTGGCGAAGGACGGTACGCCGATCGCCTCGATCTACGCGGAGAACCGGACCAAGGTTCCGCTGGACTCGATGAGCCCGTACATCAAGGACGCTGTCATCGCCATCGAGGACAGCCGTTTTTATGAGCACGGCGGCATCGACACCACCGGCATCATGCGAGCACTGGTGAGCACCGCCCGCGGCAACAAGCAGGGCGCTTCCACCATCACCCAGCAGTATGTGAACAACGTCATCAACGAGTCACTGGTGGCCTCCGGCAAGGGCGACGACGTCCTGCTTAATGGTGTGAACAAGGGCGTGGGCGACAAACTCCGCGAAATGAAGCTCGCGATCGCCTTGGAGAAGAAGTTCTCCAAAGAGCAGATCCTTGAGGGCTACCTCAACATCGTCTTCTTCAACCGTGATGCTTACGGCATCGAAGCGGCATCCAAATTCTTCTTCAGCACCACCGCCAAGGACCTGACGCTTCCCCAGGCCGCCCTGCTGGCCGGCCTGGTGAACAGCCCGTCCGCCTTCGATCCGATCACCAACCCGGACAACTCGAAGATGCGCCGCGACCTGGTGCTCAACGCCATGCTGGCCCAGAAGAAGATCACGCAGGCCCAGCACGATGAAGCCGTGGCCACGCCGGTCACCACCAAGGTCACCCCCGCCCGCCAGGGTTGCGCATACGCCACCATGGCTCCGTACTTCTGCGACTACGTTCTGCACCTCCTGCTGAACAACCCGGCCTACGGTGACACCACGACGGAACGGGAAAAGCGGGTCATGCGTGGCGGCCTGACCATTCAGACCACCCTTGATCCGACCGCCCAGAACGTGGCGCAGCAGCAGGTCGACGCCACGGCAGGCGCCAACCCGGACAAGTGGGGCGCCTCGATCGTCTCTGTCCAGCCGGGAACGGGCCAGATCGTCAGCATGGCCCAAAACACCGTGTGGCTGCCCCAAGAGGGCAAGTTTGATCAGACCCAGAACTTCAATGTTGATGTGCTCGACGCCAACGGCAACGACCTCAACGGCATTGGTGGGTTCCAGCCTGGTTCGACGATGAAACCCTTCACGTTCGCCCAATGGCTGAATGAGGGGAAGTCGATGAATACGGTGATCAACGCCGCCACGAGGAGATACAAGGCGGGCTTCCCGTGGAAGAACACCTGCCCGACACCTGTTACTGATTCGTACGATGCTTCCGCCGGCACCATTGACCTTCAAAACTCTGACGAGGGTTACTACAGGAACATGACAGTCCTTTATGGCCTCATGAACTCCATCAACACTGCGACCTTCGCCTCTGCCGCGCAGGTTGATCTCTGCGGCATTCAAGGAATTGTGGACGCAACTGGTATCCATGCTGGACTTCCTAACCGGGATGGCACGGGCAAGGTCACGGACCCAAACCCGCAGGTTCCTATGACTCGACTGTCTAACTTGATCGGTGCAACCCAGACCGCCCCCCTGACCATGGCTTCTGCGTTTGCTACATTCGCTGCCGATGGCAAGTACTGTGCGCCCATCGCCATCACGTCGGTGAAGGACCAGTCTGGCGCGGATCTTCCTGCGCAGTCCCCCAGCTGCAAGGACGCGGTGAAGCCGGAAGTAGCCCGGGGCGTTGCCTATGCGATGCAGGAGGTGCTTAACGCTGGCTCCGGTTCGCTGATCAGGCCAGCGCTTTCCACAAAGAACAACTTCCCGGTTGCTGCCAAGACAGGCACGAATGACTCAAACGGCTCAACGTGGGTTGTTGGTTACACAACCGGTCTGGCTACTGCATCTTGGTTTGGCGACCCCTTGGGTGATCAGCTTCGTCCAGGCCGAAACCTCACCGTCAACGGCAAGTTCTATCCCGCCGTCGACGGTTACATGATCGCCGGCCCGCAGTTCACCAACTACATGTTGGCTGTCGCCCCGGCGTACGGTACCAACCCGTTCCAGCAACCGCCGTCCAACCTGCTCGGCGCGCCGACACCGCAACGCAACAACACGCCGTCGAACACGACGCCGTCCGCACCTAAGCAGGCACCGTCCACCGGGACCGGCAACAACGGTAACGGCAATGGAAACAGCGGCGACGCTCCGGGTAAGGACTAACGAGTGACATTCGGGGATTCACTGGCAGACCGCGTCCGTTCATTCGGGCGCGGTTTTGCCGTCACTGCAGCCGTTGGGGCAGCCGCAGGCACAGCGGCTGCTGCGTACGGATGGTGGGAGAAGGATCAGTTTGAGGTCCGCCATGAAACGTTGCCAATCCTCCCCGAGGGCTCAGCTCCCCTTCGCATCCTGCACTTGAGCGATATCCACTTTGTCCCTGGACAGGTCAAGAAGACCCAGTGGCTGCAGGCCCTGGCAGACCTCAAGCCCGATCTCGTGGTGAACACGGGCGACAACTTGAGCCACACCAAGGCCATCGACCCCCTCATCCAGGCTTTGAAGCCCTTGATGGAGTTCCCCGGCGTCTTCGTTCCAGGTTCCAACGACTACTACGCTCCGCGGATCAAGAACCCTGCGGGCTACTTCCGTGGTCCGTCGAAACCCAAGAAGGAACCGCTCCAGCTCGACTGGCCCAAGCTCAGGTCGGCCTTCGGCATGAGTGGCTGGATCGATCTCACCAACCGCGCCCAGTCAGTGGTCCTCAACGGGCTGCGCTTCGATTTCTCAGGCGTGGACGATCCCCATTTGGGCCGCGAACGCTACGCCGGCTGGCCCCGCGGTACTGTGAACCAGGACGCCCGGCCGCACCTGAAGGTCGCCGTGATCCACGCTCCCTACCAGCGCGTGCTGGACCACTTCACCGAGGCCGGTGCAGGCCTGATTATCGCCGGCCATACCCACGGTGGCCAGATCTGCGTCCCCGGCTTCGGCGCCTTGGTCTCCAATTGCGACCTCCCCACGTGGCGCGCCAAGGGCCTCCACGATTGGGAAAGCAAGGGATTCACGACGCCGGTGAACGTCTCGGGCGGCATCGGCACCTCGCGCTTCGCTCCCGTCCGCATCGCCTGCCGCCCGGAAGCTGTGATGCTGACTCTAGAGGAGCGTCCCGCGGTCACTCACGACAACACCTAGCATCCTGTATTGGTATTGCGTTCTACTGGGAGACCCATGACTGAAGCTGATATGACGAACAGGTCAAGAAACCATAACGGCCGCCGCCGCCAAGGTGCGATACTGGTTGGAGCGGCCCTGACGCTGGGAATTGTTTCTATCGTCGATCCCAGCAGCCGTTCGAGCTTAGTCTCAGTTCAGCAGCTCAGCCCTTACTTCATCGGTTCCCTCTCCGTCGCGCTCGCGACCGTTGGCGTGTTGCGAACTATCACTCACCGCAGTTTCCGTGTGGTCTTCGGATGCGTCGGCATTCTTAGCGTTCTAGCGTTGATTTCCGCAGGCGCCATTAAGTTTCCGCCCGACCCCAGCTACACACTCGATGGTCCTGGAA
Source organism: Paenarthrobacter sp. NPDC057355 (assembly GCF_042667405.1). Classification (NCBI taxonomy): domain Bacteria; kingdom Bacillati; phylum Actinomycetota; class Actinomycetes; order Micrococcales; family Micrococcaceae; genus Paenarthrobacter; species Paenarthrobacter sp. NPDC057355. Next base: position 73,706 of record NZ_JBHVAL010000018.1, read on the forward strand.
GTGACTCAACGCTCTTAGTTACGCGCGACTCTGCCTTCCTTGACCCAAGCTACGTCGTCACGGTTCGAACAAACCATGGACTTGAGAGTCAGGAATGGTACGTGACGTGTCTCGATAACTCGCCAGGGTTCTACAGGGCCGAGTGGTTGAGCCCTACTCGCATAAGACTTTTCATTGGCGATACGGGATCCAACGAGGCCTTCGATTTCTCTCTTGACCCTCAGACCGGTGCCCCCACGTCTACAGGTACGTGCCAACCGTCCTCTTCGGGACTGCGACCAGGCGTTAGAACGCGCCGATAGGCGCGCGGCTCTGTAGCGGTTCGGCGGTACCGCTGATTGAGCCCATGGTCGTCCAGAGGTCGGTCCCCTTTTTTCCTGGAAGAACCGTCGGGCTTCGGCTTCCTGGCGTTTTCGCGGAAGAAAGCCTGGTAGGCTCCTGCGGCGTGCGGTGGGGTGTTGGGTCTCGCTTATCCCGATGGATTCCCAGGCGTTCTTCATGGCCTAGGCGCGCCGAACACGGTTCGCCAGTTCGGGGGCTATTCTTCGCCGGGACCGAAGCGGGCGTCCTCGGCCGCGTCCACGGTCGTCGCCTCCGCCATCACATCGCCGACCTCATCGGCCAGGGCCTTCTGCTTCTCGGTCAGCCGGGCATAGCTCAGGGCTTCCGCCGGGAAGCGATAGCCCGCACCTTAGTCCCGTCCAGAGCGACATGGCCCAACGAGACCATGCCCGCGGCCCCGCAGAGCTCCAGCGCCGGGAGGAACACGTTGGCCGGGGCCGCGAGGTGGCGTCTACGGGCCTGCCCGGTCGAGTGGAAGTCGGGGGCCTGCTGGGCATGCGTCCGACGGAACGCGACCACACCCGTTCACGCTTACTCGAGTTCCCGCGAGGACCCTAGGCCGGCTCAGTACCCGTAAAGCAAGATCCGCAGCTGGCTGGTGGCCACTGCCGCTAACACGGCAAGCGGTATTTGGACCAGGCCAATCCCGGGAAGTGCGGCTTCTTTGTCTGTACGTGTCGGCGACCCGGAAACAATCCTGATTTACATCGCTCGCAGGTTCAACTATGAAATCCGGACCTTGGGAGAGGGAGACGTAATTGGTTTTACCCCCTCACTCAAATCCCCTCCGGCATTTCTACAAATCTGGCATCCGGAACTGCTATCCAAATCCTCCCCCGTTCCCTCCCGCCGGGAACCAGGGGTGGTTTCTTTGGATCGGAAGTTCGCATCCTGAGAAACATCCTTGAAGAGTGCGAGGGAGTTGTTGCTTGGGGCGGCGATTCCCAGCTGATCGACGAATACCTCTTTGAGATCGTGAGAGGTCCCCAGGATAAGAACATTGCTGCGCTGGCGGCAAAATTGCGTTCGTGGGCAGATCGCCCCGACAGGGGTGCTGGTACAGCGGTAATCGGCGCCTAGACCGTAACTTCCCAGACGCTGGTAAATTACAGTTAGTCTGCGTCCCGAGTTGGCTCCACTGTGTCTTCAAGCACGCCGAGTGGCTGCCGACCCCTGTGGGCCGTGGATCGGATTCCATTGGTCTTGGAGAGGCTGGAAATAGTGCGACATTTTCGCAGCGCGCTAGCGTGTTTGATTGTTGGGGTGGTCCTCCTTTCGCTGGGCTGGGTTCTAGCAGTTTTCTTTGGCGAACGAGTAGCCCAGCCGTACTACCGCAGCGACGAAGACTTCAACACGATGGTTGCGGCAGGTGGTCTTCTTCTAGCATTGGCTGGGGCTGCTTTGACCGTAGCTAGCCTATTCCTGGCCCTCCGCAAGTTGAGTAAACATGGTACGAAGCATGGGGGGTAATTAATTAGGAGTAGGGACTGCCCCTTCGTTGACTCTTAGGTTGCTAGTTTCAGACAGTTTCTGTCGTGTGGTCCAGCGTTGTCGGTCCAACACGTTCTTCTGCAGTAGGCAAAAAATGATTCCATGGGGGCGTTGTCACCGCACGCACCGACGCGGCCCGTCGATCCGGTCAATCCGTGGCTTTTGAGCGTCCTAACGAACAAGTGGAGCGGAACTGGGATCCGCGGGCCGAATGCACCACGGGCCTGTCCGGTGACCCCAGGGCCCCGCGTTAGACAGTGCAGCGACCGCCAGAGCTGCTTGCATTCAGGAATAGATGGAATCGCCAACGATCCTGTTTGAATTGATGTCCTTGATCGCGCACAGGCGTAGCTTGCCCCCCGTTGGTGCGGTGCTCGGTAATGTCTGTGAGCCATAACCGGCTCGGCGCTCTGGCGGTGAAGTCCCGGTCGACGAGGTCGTCATGGACTGGCGGGCCTGCTTTGCAGTTCAGGTCCCGTTACCTGGCGAGAACGGACCAGATCCGCTAACTGCTGAACAGCCGCTGCACCCGGTTCCCCCGGCCCTGATGCCCTGGGCCGGCAGCTCATCGGCGATGAACCGGTACCCGAAGGATGGGTCGTCGCGGTGGATGTCCAGGCCGCGTTGATCAGGTGCGCATCAGCCCTGTCCGGGTCGAAGACAGGGTTGGCCTTCCATTAGTAGAACGCCTGCTTCGAGAAGCCAAGCACCCGGCGGGCCGGCGCCAAGGGGATCCCGCGGCAGTAAGGTCAAGGACCAGCGGGAAGCTCATGTTGGGGGGCAGTTCCCTGGCGAATAACGCCGCGGCACGGCGCAGGATCTCATTCTCCTGTTCAAGAAGGCGGATCCGCTTCGCGGCGGAACTCGGCTGGGTAGGGCTTGGGCGCAGGAACATCCTTCCTGCGTCGAAAGAATCCTCACAAGTCAAGAGTCAACCATACCGGGGTAGTCCCCATCGCCGCCCGGAAGCTGTGCTGCTGACTCTTACAGCCCGCAACTAAACGCCGGGCAGCATTACGAATCCCAATAACTGGGTCAAACATTTCACCGGAGCTGCGTGGTCCTGTGAAACGAATCACGCCATGGCATAGGGTAGTTGCTACGGGAAACTACCTCCGCACCATCTGAAGATCCAGCTGTTGAGAAGCGGGCATGTCCAAGCAAACGTCATTTTTCACCTCCGTCGGCCGTCTCTACCCCCATGTGCGGCCCATCCTCCCCCGCCTTGTCATGGGCCTGATTTGCGCCCTGCTTGCCAGCATCGTCGCGCTCACCATCCCGCAGGTTTTGCGGATCCTGGTCAACAACTCGTTGCAGCCCGGCGGTTCCCCGGACGCAGTCTGGATTGCCGCCGTCGTGATTCTTGGCCTCGGCGTGGCCGAAGCGGGACTGGTGGCCTTGCGCCGCCAGTTCGTGATCAATCCGGCCACCACGGTTGAGACCCGGATGCGTGTGACCCTTTACGGGCACCTGCAGCAACTCTCGGTTGCGTTCCATGACCGCTGGGGCTCGGGCCAGCTGCTCTCGCGGGCCATGACGGACCTGAGCTTCCTGCGTCGCTGGATGGCTTTCGGCGCGATCATGCTGGTGGTGACGACGCTGACGGTGATCATCGGCGTCGGCGTCATGTTTTCCATGAGCTGGCAGCTGGCGCTCATCTTCCTGGCCGCGGCCGTGCCGATCATGATCAATTCCTTCCGGTTCCGCAGGCGCTTTAGCCTTGTGGCGCGGCTGAGCCAGGACCAGGCCGGCGACCTCGCCACCACGGTGGAAGAATCCGTCCACGGCATCCGCGTCCTGAAGGCGTTCGGACGGAGCCGCGAGGCGCTGGAAAACTTCAATGGCCAGGCCGAGGAGCTGCGTCAGACCGAGATCGCCAAAGCTAAACAACAGGCCGGCTTCACGCTGGTTGTCACCCTGCTGCCTGAGCTCGCGCTTGGCGTCGGACTGGTGGTGGGCATCATGCTCGCTGCCAGCGGTCAGCTCAGCATCGGCGCGTTGGTTGCCTTCTTCGCGACTGCGGCAGTGGTAGCCACTCCGGTTGAATTTTCCGGCATGCTCATGGCGATGGCGCTGACTGCCAAGACCGCGCTCGACCGCCACTTCGAAGTCATGGACACCAAGAACACCATCACCTCTCCGGACATGGCGGTGGTACCGGAATCCGTCAAGGGCGCCTTGCGCTTTGAGCAGGCAGGTTTCGGGTTCGACGACGGCGGCGCCCTCCTGCACGAGATCAACCTGGACATCCGTCCCGGCGAAACCATGGCCCTTGTGGGCATCACGGGAAGCGGAAAGAGCGCGCTGCTTCAACTGGTCCCCCGCCTCTACGACGTGACCGCCGGTGCAGTGACCATCGACGGCGTTGACGTCCGCGACTTCGACATCGCGGAACTGCGCAGGATCGTTGCCGTGGCCTTCGAGGACACCACGCTCTTCTCAAGTTCGGTCCGGGACAACGTGCTCCTGGGCGCCCCGGATCCCAGTGACGCCGCCCTGGACGAGGCGTTGGACGTGGCCCAGGCCCAGTTTGCGTATTCCCTGCCCGATGGCGTGGACACCCTGATCGGCGAGGAAGGCCTGAGCTTGTCCGGCGGCCAGAGGCAGCGCATCGCCCTGGCCCGCGCCATCGCCGCCAAGCCGAAAGTCCTGGTCCTCGACGATCCCCTGTCCGCCCTGGATGTGAACACCGAGGAACGCGTGGAAGCCAGATTGCGCGAGGTCCTCCGTGAGACCACCACGTTGATCGTCGCGCACCGTCCTTCCACCGTGGCATTGGCGGACCGGGTGGCGTTGCTCCAAAACGGGACCATCACCGCCGTCGGAACCCATACGGAACTGTTGGCTGAAAACGACCACTACCGCTACGTCATCGCCAGCCTGGACGCGGGCCCGAAGGACCTTGATACCGAACTGGACGAACTCGAAGAAGCTGAGGAGGCCCGCCGGTGAGCGCCACGACTTTTGGCACCGCCAACGAGGACAACACCCTCCTCAGCAAAGCAGACAGCAAAGCCGTACGACGCCGGTCGCTCGCCTTGCTTGCCTCGCTGATCCGCCCGGTGCGGTTGCGTTTCTGGCTGACGATCGTGATGGTGGTTGTTTCGCAGCTCACCCGTGTTGCGGGGCCGGCACTGATCGCGTTCGGCATCGACCGGGCACTACCGTCACTTCAGTCCGGCGATAACGGCCCGTTGGTGTTGGCTGGTTCGCTCTACCTGGCGGCCGCAGTTGCGACCGCCGGAATGACTGCGCTGTACGTGACCTCCACGGCGAAGCTGAGCCAGTCGATGCTGCTGGATCTGCGGCTCCGCGTTTTCCGGCACACGCAACGCCTGAGCCTGGAATTCCACGAAAAGTACACCTCCGGACGCATCATTGCCCGGCAAACTTCTGACCTGGAGGCGCTGCGAGAGCTGTTGGATTCCGGCGTGAGTTCTTTGGCTTCGGGCATGCTGTTCATGCTGTTCACCGCATTCACGGTGTTTGCCTTGGATTGGCGGAGTGGCCTGATCATGCTCGCGGCCGTCGTTCCCATGTTCTTACTGGCGCGTTGGTACCAGAAACACTCGCAGATCGCGTTCCGGGAATCCCGGGTGGTCTCGGCACGGTTGATCGTGCACTTCGTGGAAACCATGACCGGCATCCGTGCTGTGAAGGCCTTCCGCAAGGAACGCGAGAACGCCGACCGCTATGGCGAGTTGGCTGAGGACTACCGCAAGAACACCGTCCGCTCCATCAACCTGAACGGCATCTTCCAGCCAGGGTTGGTGTTGATCGGCAACGTTTGCGTAGCCGTGGTCCTACTGTTCGGAGGCTTCCGGGTGCTCAGCGGCGAGCTCGCGGTAGGTGTCCTTCTGGCACTCATTCTTTCCACCAAGCGCTTCTTCCAACCCGTTGACCAGATGGCCATGTTCTACAACTCGTTCCAGAGTGCCCAGGCTGCACTGGAAAAGGTGTCGGGGCTGCTCGAAGAAGTGCCCACGGTCCGCCCGCCGAAGAACCCGGTGCCGCTGAAGAGCTCGCGGGGTGAGATCGACTTCAAGGGCGTCGAGTTTGGTTACAGTGACGGGCAGTTGGTTGTTCCCACCTTGGACCTGCACATCCCCGCTGGGCAGACAGTAGCCTTGGTTGGGCAGACCGGTGCCGGCAAATCCACGCTGGCCAAACTCATCGCCCGCTTCTACGACGTCACGTCCGGTTCCATCACCCTGGACGGGGTGGACCTGCGGGACTTGGCTACCACGGACCTCCGCCGTGCCGTGGTGATGGTGACCCAGGAGGCCTTCCTCTTCAGCGGTTCGGTTGCCGACAATATCGCTCTTGGTCGCCCGGAAGCTTCCCGCGCAGAGATTGAGGCTTCAGCTGCGGCAGTGGGTGCCCACGAGTTCATCATGAGCCTCCCCGAAGGCTACGACACCGACGTCAACAAGCGCGGTGGCCGGGTGTCCTCCGGGCAGCGGCAGCTCATCGGTTTCGCGCGGGCATTCCTTGCGGCGCCGGCGGTGTTGATCCTTGATGAGGCGACGTCGTCCCTGGACATTCCTTCTGAGCGCATGGTCCAGCAGGGGTTGGCCCAGCTGCTGGAGGGCGTCGCCGGCGGGAACGATGCCCGCACTGCCATCATCATCGCCCACCGGCTCTCCACTGTAGAGACGGCCGACAGGGTGCTGGTGGTCCACGACGGACGCATCGTTGAAGATGGCTCGCCGTCCGAGCTGATCAGCGGCGGTGGACGGTTTGCCCGATTGCACGGGGCATGGCGCGATTCGTTGGTGTAGCTGGCCGGGGTTAAGGCGGGCGCTGTAGCGGGCGGGGCTGCTGTGACGAGGGACACCGCTCCACCGATTTCGCATCCCGCAGCGATTCAGCTATCCTTGAACAGTTGCTTTCGCAGCGGATCGGGATGTAGCGCAGCTTGGTAGCGCGCTTCGTTCGGGACGAAGAGGTCGCAGGTTCAAATCCTGTCATCCCGACCAAAAACGGAAATGGCGTCGAGAAATCGGCGCCATTCTTGTTTAACCACCAAGATCAACAATGCCAATCCGGCAATAGTTATCCACAGATGTTTGGTGCCTCGTTGCGGGTGGGCTTGCCCTGCCTTTAGGCTCGCGGCTGATGACTAAATGCAGTCGAAGCGAGCAGCGCCGTGTCGAATCCTGGCGCGCCATGAGTGTTCCAGCCGTAAGAGGCAAAAGAAAACCCCGGGGCATCGCTCGTCACGCCCCGGGGTCTCTTAGGATGTACTGCTTACATCGGATCCGGCCAGTTGCCGATCGACATCGGCGTGGCGGTGGTGTCCGTTGTCTTGGTCGGCGCCGAAACGCGCATAGGATCAGGCCAGTTGCCGATGGCGCTGATCGATGAGTTGGAGTCCGCAGCGGACGCTGCAGAGACGACTGCGGGAGCCGCAACCGACAAGGTCAGTGCGCCTGCCATGGCCACTGACGCGGCGATTTTTTTGAACATGATGTACCCCAATGCGAGTCGGATTCGTTACGGAAATTGCGCGGTCCCTGTTGACATACATTGTAAAATGTTTTCCACAGAGACTGTCAAGGTTTTGGTCAAAAGACACCTGTAGGAGGAAACCCGTGGGAAACGGATTCGGCGAGAAGCTACGTGCCGAACGGCTCGAACGCGGGTTGACGCAGGCCGAGCTCGGCAAAAACCTGTACTCACCCAGCTACATCTCGCTGCTCGAAACGGGTCGCCGTGAACCCACGGCCGAGGTCATCGAGGAACTTGCCCGTCGCTTGGAACTCGCACCGAAGGCCCTGGAAGCGTGGAGCCAACCCGTTTCCGTGAGCGACGCCGAATATGTCCTGGCCGGCCTTTACGCCCGCCAGGCATGGGATTTGCGCGACTACCAGCTTGCCGCCAGCCACGCCGCCACTGCCGCTCAGATCGCCCTCGAGGCCAAGAACAACAGCGCATGGTGGAACATGACCTACATGCAGGCCGAATGCGTCATGAAGCAAGGCCAGCTCAAGGAATGCCAGCAGATCATTGAGCACCTGCTCGAGCATCCCATGGCCACCGAGTCCGCCGGCCTAGGAGTGCGCGCCTGGCAGATGCTCGCCGCTGTTTGCCACGGGCAAGGGCAGCTGGCCACCGCCGTCGAGCATGCGAAGCAAGCAGTGAAACTCAGCGAGCAGCTGCCCAAGGGGTCCACCCTGATCATCGGCGCGCACCGCGCGCTGATCGGTGCCCTGGCGGAGAGCGGCAAGCTCGACGAAGCGTGGGAATACTGTCTGGCGATGATCGAGCACATGGACGAACACTCGATGTCGCAATTGGCAGGCGAGGTTGCATGGGTGGTGGGCAACGTAGCCTTCATGCGCCACGACTACATAGAGGGCATCAAGCACCACGAACGCGCCGCCAAGCTGCTCTCCCCCGCCAACGACATCGAACTGTGGGCCCGCTTCAACAAGGCCTCGGCGGCAGTCCGGCTGTCCTCAGGCATTGTGGAACCGGAAACGTTGTCCGCCATCGAACGCGCCGAGCTCGCGCTGTCCATTGTGGGTGGCAACAAGACGGACCAGCTGGAAGTCGCCTTCATTCGCGCCCGGTGGCTGTACCTGACCGGGGACATTCCGGCCGCCGTCGAGAAGCTGCGCGAAATCCACGCCGACCGTAAGGTTCTTGCCCGGCACACTGCCGGTGAGGTGTCATTGCTGCTCGGGAAGTCGTTGAAGGCAGCCGGCGAAGCCGCTGAAGCCCTGAAGTTCCTGGAGGAAGCCCAGCACGACTTCAGTGCTGCGGGCGCCTCAGACCGGGTCCAGCAGGCCATGGACGCCGTGCTGGAGATCCGCCTGGCCGAGCGTCGGGCCGCGAAAGAACACTCCGAAGCCTGATTAAAACCCAACTGGGTGACAGCAAATGTTCCACTGATCGCTCAGTGGGACATTTGCTGTCACCCAGTTGGGTGCGGGCTACGCGAAGGTGCGGCCCGTGAGCTTCTCGTACGCCTCGACGTAGCGGGCACGGGTGCGCTCCACGACCTCGGCGGGAAGAGCCGGCGGCGGGGTATCCGAGGACTTGTCCCAGCCGGACTCCGCGGAGGTCAGCCAGTCGCGGACGTACTGCTTGTCGTAGGACGGCTGCGACTTGCCCGGCTCATATGTGGACGCGTCCCAGAACCGTGAGGAGTCCGGGGTGAGGACCTCATCGCCCAGGGTGATCACACCGGTCGCGGCATCGCTGCCGAACTCCACCTTGGTGTCCGCGAGGATGATGCCCCGTTCGCGGGCGATCTCCTCGGCGCGGGTGTAGATCTTCAGCGTGAGCTCGCTCAGGCGGGCTGCAATGTCGTCGCCAACCATTGCCACGACGTCGTCGTAGGTGATGTTGACGTCGTGCTCGCCAACCTCAGCCTTGGCCGACGGCGTGAAGATGGCGTGGTCCAAACGGGAACCATCCACCAGGCCCTCGGGCAGCGGGATCTCGCACACAGTCCCGGATTCCTTGTACTCCACCAGGCCCGAACCCGTGAGGTATCCGCGGGCGATGCATTCCACCGGGAACATCTCCAGCTTCTTGCAGATCATTGCGCGGCCCTCGACCTCGGCCGGGACACCGCCCTCAACAGTGGAGGCGAGCACGTGGTGCTCCACGTCCAGCTGCTCGAACCACCACAGGCTGAGCTGCGTCAGGACACGGCCCTTGTCCGGGATCTCGCTGCTCAGGACGTGGTCGTAGGCGCTGATGCGGTCACTGGCGACCACCAGCACGCAATCCTGGCCGAACTTCTCCGTGATGGCTTCATCTGCGGGGACGTAGAGGTCGCGGACCTTGCCCGAGTAGACGTGCGTCCAGCCCGGAAGGTCCAGCGTCTCGGTCTCGAAACCGCCTGCGGGAAGGGAATCAGTCATACTCAGGCCTGCACTTTCGGGATGGTGCCGGTAGCCGCGTACGGCACCCGGATTTCGCCGCGGGCGGCCTTGCCTGCGATATCCGTACGGAACTGCGAGCCTTCAAGCTGAACCAGCTCCACGCCGTCGTACGCCTTTTCGCGCGCCTCCACCAGATCGGAACCGAGCGCCACCACCGCGAGGACGCGGCCACCGGCGGAGACCACCTTGCCTTCGTCGTCCAGCTTGGTGCCGGCGTGGACCACGTGCACGCCGTCCAGCTCGTCGACCTTCTTCAGGCCACGGATGCGGTCCCCCGTGCGGGGCGCGTCGGGGTAGTTTTCGGCGGCAACGACGACGGCGACTGCCGTGTCCTTGGACCAGCGCAGCTCTTCTGCCGTGTCCAGTTCGCCCTTGGCAGCTGCCAGCAGCAGCGCACCGAGCGGCGTCCTGAGACGGGCAAGGACAGCCTGGGTTTCGGGATCGCCGAAGCGGACGTTGAATTCGATGACGCGCGTGCCACGGGAGGTCAGGGCCAGGCCACAGTAGAGGACGCCGATGAAAGGCGTGCCGCGGCGGGCCATCTCATCCACGGTCGGCTGCGCTACGCGGTCGATGACTTCCTGGACAAGGCCCTCAGGCGCCCACTCCAGCGGAGTGTAAGCGCCCATGCCACCGGTGTTCGGGCCTTCGTCGTTGTCGAAGATGCGCTTGAAGTCCTGCGCCGGGGACAGCGGAACAGTGGTGTGGCCGTCGCAGAGGACGAACAGGGAAACCTCGGGGCCGTCAAGGAATTCCTCGATCACCACGGTTCCACCGGCGTCGAAGCAGGTCTGGGCGTGCGCCAGGGCCTCGTCGCGATCCTTGGTGACGACGACGCCCTTGCCTGCAGCGAGTCCGTCGTCCTTCACAACATAGGGGGCACCGAAGGCATCCAGCGCGTCAGCGGCTTCTTCGGCGTTCTCGGCAACGCGGGCCATCGCCGTCGGGACGCCGGCTTCCGCCATGATCTGCTTGGCGAAGGCCTTGGAAGCCTCCAGCTGGGCAGCGTCCTTGCTGGGACCGAAAACGGGGATACCGGCCTCGCGGACGGCGTCGGATACACCAGCGGCAAGCGGCGCTTCCGGGCCGACCACTACCAGGTCCACGCCCAGCTTGGTGGCGAGGGCGGACACGGCCTCCGGGTTGTTCCCGTCGATCGCGTGGGTGGGAACGAGTTTGCTGATGCCCGCGTTGCCCGGGGCCGCGTGGACCTCGGAGACGTTGGGGTCTTCAAGCAGAGAGCGGACAATGGCGTGTTCGCGGCCGCCTGGGCCAATGACGAGTACCTTCACGGCTTAAAGGGTACTTTGTGCAGCGCGCTCGGCCTAAGCTGTGTCACGCAGCGGACCCGGCGCGCATCCGGGCATGGTGCGCAGCGGACCGGGCGCGCAGCGGACCCGGCGCGCAGCCGGGCATGGCCGGGGAAACACGCCGCCGCGCCTAGACTTGCTTCATGCCCATGAGTTCGCATGAAACGTTCAACGCAGAGTCCGCCGTCGAACTGGCAGTGATCGAACGCAGTGGCTTTATTGAGTCCCGGCACGTTGGTGCGGCCGTGGTTCTCGCCGGCGACGGTTCCGTGGTGACGCGGCTCGGCGACATCGACGCTCCAGTCTTCGCAAGGTCCACGCTCAAGCCGTTCCAGGCCCTGGCTTCCATGCAGTCCGGCGTTCCGCTGCGGGGCGCCCAGGTGGCGGTGGCTTGCGGAAGCCATACCGGTTCCCTGGACCACATGGACGTTGTGGAAGGAATGCTCAAGGCAGCCGGAGTGCGGGAAGAACACCTCCAGTGCCCCACGGCCTGGCCCGAGGACGAGACCGCCCGCAACTGGCTGGTCCGTTCGGAGCGGGGAAAATCCAAACTCGCCTTCAACTGTTCCGGCAAGCACGCGGCGTTTCTTTGGGCCTGCACCGAGAACGGCTGGGACCTCCGGAGCTACCTCGAACCCAACCACCCGCTCCAGCAGCGCGTGCGTTCGGTCATTGAGGAGTACAGCGGCGAGCACATTTCCCATTTGGGGATTGATGGTTGCGGCGCGCCCGTGGCCGCGATCTCGCTGACCGGCCTTGCCCGGGCGTACTCGCGCCTGGCCAAATCCCCGGGCGATAAATCCTCCAACGCCCGCGCGGCCACGATCGCTACGTCCATGCTGGATTACCCGTGGGCCGTCCAAGGCAAGGACGAATCCAACACCGTGGTGATGGAAGAGCTGGAGGTCCTGGCGAAGATCGGCGCCGAGGGTGTCCTGGTCCTGGCCACTCCCACCGGCGCAACCGTGGCAGTGAAGGTGCTGGACGGCAACCTCCGCGCCACCTCCCTGGTTGGCCTGACCCTCCTTGCCGTGAGCGGCGCCGTGGACATCCCGGCCGTCTCCAGCGTCCTGGAGCGGGTGGTGGAGCCAGTCCTTGGTGGTGGCCGCGCCGTGGGCCGGATCCGACTTGGCCACGCAGTCTCCGCCCTGCTCGACTAGTAGTTAAGAAGGAAACACCCATGGCCGTTGCACGACGCCGCGTCGATATCTCCGAGGGCAAAGCCGCGCTGGCAGCCTGGCAGGCCGCCGTCGAACCTTCCGGCACCGAACCCGTAGGTGAGCCTGGCGCAGCTGCCGGGACCACGCCGTCGCGCGCTTTGATCGCGACGGCGGTGCGCTATTCGCTGGAGGAAGTCACCGCCCGCGCACCCGGCAATTCGGTGGAGGTCCGGGTGCCTCCGTTCGGTGTCACGCAATGCGTGGAGGGGCCGCGCCACACCCGCGGTACTCCCCCGAATGTCATAGAGACCGACGCCGCTACCTGGCTGGGGCTGGTGACCGGCCGGATCACGTGGGGCGAGGCCGTTTCAACGCACCGGGTGACTGCCTCCGGTTTGCGGGCCGACCTCTCCGCGCTCCTCCCCCTCTAACGAGTTTTTGTACAGCTAATGCCCCTAAGACCGCGTCTTAGGGGCATTAGCTGTACAAAAACTCGCCGGGTCAGTCCGGGCAGACCGGGGTTGACGGTTGGCCTGGCTTGCTCATTTCGAACTGCGGGATGTCGTCCGCGGCGGGGCCGCCACGGAACTTGGGTGAGGGTGCCTGGCCTTCGCTGATGCGCTGAAGTTCCTGCTCCTCAAAGACCTCCTCCTTGCCGAGCATCACGGCGGAGTCATGGTTGGTGATCTCTCCCTTGAAAGCACGGACCATGACGCTGCGGTCGAACTGGCCTTCCCACTTGGCCACAACGAAGGTAGCTACACAGTTACCAAGCAGGTTCACCACGACGCGCATCGAGTCCATGAGGCGGTCGGCGCCGAGGAGAAGCGCGACGCCGGCCACCGGGAAGATGCCCAGCGCGGCGGCAGTGGCGGAGAGGGCCAGGAAGGACGACCCCGGAACGCCGGCCATGCCCTTGGAGGTCAGGAGCAGCACACCAAGGGCAGCCAGCTGCTGGCCGAGGTCCAGGTTGTGGCCGAAAGCCTGCGCCAGGAAGAGCAGCGAGATGGAGAGGTAGATCGCTGCGCCGTCCAGGTTGAAGGAGTAGCCCGTCGGAACAACCAAACCGGTGGTGGCTCGTGAGCAGCCGGCGTTGGTCAGCTTGGTCATGATGCGCGGCATGACGGCTTCCGTGGAGGCCGTGCCGAGTGCAAGCAGGAATTCTTCGCGGGTGTACTTGAGGAACTGCCACAGCGGAACCCGGGCGAAGCTCCACGCCACCAGGAACAACAAGGCGATGAAGACAATGGCCGCGCCGTAGCAGGCGGCTATGAGGAGTGCGTAGGTGCTCAGCGTGCCGAGCCCGTACTGGCCGATAATGAACGCCATGGCACCGAACGCACCGATGGGGGCTACCTTCATAATCCAGGACATGATCTTGAAGATCAGTTCCAGGACAGTCTCCATGAGGCTGATGACAGGGAGGCAACGCTCTCGGCCGATGACCACGATGGCGGCGCCGAAGAACACCGAGAAGAACAGCACCTGCAGCAAGCTGTTGTTGGCGAAAGCACCAATCACGCTGACGGGAATGACATCCAGGATGAACGCGGCGGCGTCCTTGGGAGGAGCGTTGCCGGTCTTGGCGTTGAGCGCATCCTGGGAAAGCGAAGCGGGGTCGATGTTCAAGCCAGCACCAGGCTGAACAATATTTCCGACGATAAGCCCGAAAACCAAGGCGAAGAGGGTTGCGCCGGTGAAGTACAGGAGCGCTTTGACCCCGACCCGTCCGACCGCCTTGACGTCGCCCACTGCCGAGATGCCTGTGACGATCACGAGGAAAATCAGCGGGGCGATGATCATCTTGATGAGTTGAATGAATCCATCACCCAGTGGCCGGAGTGCGGACCCGATGTTCGGCCAGAAATGACCGATGAGCACACCTGCGACGACGGCGATCAGGATTTGAAAAAAGAGCGACTGGTACAGCCGCTTTTTCTTCTGCGGGGCCGAACTCGCCTTCAGCGCCGCGGGGTCTGGGATCTTCATTGATCTGAACCAATCAGTTTGGGAACAGCCCCTCGTTTTAAGGGGATGCCTTCAATGTAAGCCGGGTCACATCATTCCGCAAGGGGAGATTCGATTTCCATATTGCGGAAGTCACATTTGGTTTTTTGTACAGCTAACGAGCTTATGGAGGGCTCTTAAGGTCATTAGCTGTACAAAAACTCAGCCGGGCCAGCCTTGCTTGCGGAGCGCTTGCGCCACCCGGGAGACTACCCAGTTCCGGCCGTGGTCCATGTCGATCCTGTTGATCTTCACCTGCCGCCACCCAGCGTCCGCCACACGCTGGTCCCGGTACGCATCCAGTGCCTGCTGCTCGGGAGAAAGATGATGCAGCCCTTCATACTCCAGGCAGGTCCGAAACCCGGGGCACCCTAAATCAGTCCAGACCGCCCTGCCCAGGGCATCATCCACGCGGCAGTTGGGAACGAACTCGGGAAGCCCGGCATCGTCGAGCATCAGGCGAAGCTTGGTTTCGGGCGGAGAATCAACTCCCACTCGTAGCATGTCCAGGGCGATGCGCGCCTTTCGGACGCCATGGACTCCGTTGGCTTTCTCAACAAACTGCCGCAGCTCCGGAAGGGGCACCATCGCAACCCGGGGTGGTCCGAATGACCGTTCGTGTTCACTGACAATCGCATCGCCGGCAATCACCAGGTCTTCCAGCGGCAACATCGTGGCCAAATCCACCCACGTCCGCGCGATGGACGTGAGCAGCACACCGTGAACTTCCCTGAGATCACCGTCCCGCAATGACAGGCGGTGCCCCGCGACACCCCTGCGCCTGGGCAGGGAACCTCTCCTTTGCCGCGACAGGTGGATAAATCGACCCGGCTCGCGGAAATGCGGACCGCTTTTGGGTCCCCACGGGATAGGTTCGACGACGGCGGTCACCGGCCTGCCGCCGTCGGGCTTGAACTGCGCCCAGCCGGGCAGCGGCAATCCAAGTACCTCAGCGGCACTGACATGGCTCAGGAAATCACCCTGGTGGAGGTCGAGATGGGGTCGGGCAACCGACAGCAACGATTGAGGATTCTTCGGCACGCGAACGCTCCGGCTCGGCAGCCAGAGATCGGCGGCGCGGAGCCTGCTCGGAGGGATCCCAAATTCCGCTGCTGCATCCACGGTGAATGCACGAACGGTCAGGGCTGGAGGAAGAGGAGACAACGGCCGCATGCCTCATTCAGTCACAAGGAACGGGCGCGTGGGACGTTATCCACAGCTCAGCCCACCTCGCCGCGAGTTTTTGTACAGCTAATGCCCTTAAGAGGGCGTTTTAAGGGCGTTATGTGTACAAAAACTCGGTAGGTGGAGGTGAGGGAACCACGTTAGCCGCGGCCCACGAAAGGCATGCCCGCCGCCGTCACCACCAACGATCCAACACTGGCCGACGCCGGCATGTTGGCCATCAGCAACACGGCGCGGGCAGCATCATCGACAGGGAACATCGGCTCCACCTTGCGTGACCCGTCAGCCTGCAGCGCGCCCGAGCCAACGCCGATAGTGTCCATGATCTCCGTGCGGGTATTGCCGATGTCGATCTGCCCGCACGTGATCCCGAATCCGCGCCCGTCCAGCTCGATGCTCTTGGTCAGGCCGGTCATCGCGTGCTTGGTCACCGTGTACGCCACGGACCGGGGCCTGGGCGAGTGCGCCGAGATGGAGCCGTTGTTGATGATCCGTCCGCCCTGCGGTTCCTGCGCCTTCATGGTCCGGACAGCCTCCGCGGCGCACAGCATGGATCCAGTGACGTTCACCCGCAGCGTGGCTTCCCACTCCTCCACGTCAAGATCGCCCACATCGCCGGAAGGCCCAAAGATGCCGGCATTATTGAACAGCACGTCCACCCGGCCCCAGCGTTGGCGGACCTGCTCGAAAAGGCGCGCGACGTCGTCGGGCACTGTCACATCGCAAGGAACCGCCAGGGCATCCGGGTGACCATCCGCCGTCTCCAGCAGCTGTGCTTCCCGGCGCCCTGCCAGCGCCACCCGGTAACCGTCGTCGAGCATGAGCCGCGCGACGGCCCGCCCAATGCCCGAACCGGCCCCGGTTACGACGGCGACCCTGGGGTCCGCGGGCAGGCTGGAGTCAGTCATGTGGTTGCCTTTCGGGTGGTGCTGTCAGCGTGCGGCCGTCTGGGCCGCCGCGGTTATCGGCCAGCCTATGACAGTCTTGGGGCGCGGCGTTGCGTAGGTGCGGACTTTGGACGTGGAGAGACCGAGGCGTACCAGTGACTCAGCGATAGTGACCGCAGCGGCTACGCCATCAACCACGGGGACTCCGGTGCGCTGGCGGATCTGCTCATCCAGCCCAGCCATGCCTCCGCAGCCCAGGACGATAACCTCCGCCTTGTCATTCCGGACAGCTTCTTCGGCTTGCCCTACAATCGCCTCGACTGCGCGCTCCGGGTACTCCTCGAGTTCCAGCACAGCCATCCCACTGGCACGGACCGAGGCACAGCGCGCTTCCAGCCCTGCGAGCTTCAGACGGTCCTCGATGAGCGGAACTGCGCGGTCAAGAGTGGTGACGACCGAATACTTGTGGCCCAGGAACATCGCCGTGCTGGCAGCGGCCTCCGTGATGTCCACCACCGGGACGTCCAGGAGTTCCTGGAGGCCCTCCCGGCCGTGCTCGCCGTAGCCGGCCTGGATGACGGCGTCGAACGGCTCCGGATAGTTCACCACAGCGTCCATGACGGCAATCGCGGCCAGGTAGCTTTCGAAGTTGCCCTCGCAGGAGTCGGCACCAAAGCGGGGTGTGATCCCAATGATTTCAGTGCCCGGTGCAGCCACCGTACGTGCCTGGGCTGCAATGGAGTCCGTCATGGACTGGGTGGTGTTGACGTTTGCGACCAGAATTCGCATGGGTATTTCCTTTCAATGGCAGCGCCCGCCCTGCGGCCTGTTGACCGGAAGGACGGGCGGCGCCTTTTGTCACGTGTCAGTGGGTGCTGGCGACGGCGATCGGCTCGCCGGAGACGTCCTCGTGGACCTGCTTCTTGTCGGCCACGGCGAAGTAGGTGAGCGCTGCGACGCCGGCCCCGATGAACCAGGCGAACGGCGCAGCTGCGGCCAGGCCGGGGATGAACGCGATGGCGATCGCCAGGCCGGCGGCCGGAATCATCGCGATGATGGCCTTCGGATTCACGCCACGCTTGTAGAAGTAGGCACCCTTGGGATCCTCGGTGTAGAGCTCAGGGACGTTGACCTTGCCGCGGCGGACGAGCCAGTAGTCAGCCATGACAACACCGAACAGCGGGCCAAGCAGAGCCCCGAGGCCACCCAGGAAGTACACGATCACAATCGGGTTGTTGTAGAGGTTCCACGGCAGGATGATCAAGCCTATGGTTCCACTGACCCAGGCCGCCTTGCGGAAGTTCAGGTGCCGGGGGAACAGGTTGGTCAGCGCGTAGACGGGAGCCACAAAGTTGGCCATCAGGTTCACGGCGATGGTCAGGATCAGCAGGGCCAGGCAGGCCAGGACCAGCAGGAGCGTGTTGGGGATGCTCTCCACAATGTCGGAGGGGCTTTCAATGACAGTGCCGTTGATCTTGTACTGGCCGCCGGCCATGACGACGACAATGGCGCCAAAGACCAGCATGTTGATGGGAATGCCCCAGAAGTTGCCCTTGACGATGGACTTCTTGGAGGTGGAGGACCGCGTAAAGTCGCAGAAGTTCAGCACGAAGGTACCGTAAATGGAGACCCAGAGCGCGCCCCCGGCAAAGATGGTGAGCCACATTTCGGTACCTTCAAGGCCCTTGATGCCGCTCCACTGGATGGCGCCACCGGCTTCGATGAAGACCCAGACAGCGATCGCGGCCATGGTCACCAGGATGACGGGGCCAGCAAAGGCTTCGTATTTACGGATCATCTCCATGCCGAAGCTGACGATGACCAGCTGCACGATCCACAGGGCCACGAAGGAGAACCAGCCCAGCGTGGACAAGCCCAGGATGGAGTTGCTGTCGAGGTCCTTCAAGCCGGGGGCCATTGCCACGAGCATGACGCGCAGGACGACGGACGCCAGGTAGGTCTGGATGCCGAACCAGGCGACTGCGACGGCGCCACGGACAAGGCTTGCGATCTGGGCTCCCCTGATGCCGAAGCTGATACGGCTCATGACCGGGAAGGGGACGCCTGTCTTCTGGCCCATGAATCCGGAGAAGTTCAGGAGGGCGAAAAGAAGCACGGCACCGATTCCCAGGGCTACCAGGATTTGCCAGCCACCCAGGCCAAGCGAGAACAGACCGATGGCAAAGGCATAGTTACCCAGGCTGTGGACGTCGTTGGCCCAGAGGGTAAAGATGCTGTAGCTGGTCCACTTGCGGCCTTTGGCTTTGGTGGGGGCGAGGTCGATGTTGTAAAGACTGGGACTGATTGTTTGGCCTGCGGCTTCGGAAGCAATCGCGCAAAGATCCGTGTTTCCCACGACCGGGTGGTTGGGGGCACCCTTTTCTGCGTCTTCCGGAGTCTCGTTGACGCCGACTGATGAAGTCGTCTGCATCGTGGATCTCCACTTCGTTTTGATTCCACATTATGGAATCAAGTTATTGAATAGTGAAAGAACTCTATGACGCAGGTCACCTCCGGTCAAGACCCCGCACTGTACGCAGGGTCACATTCTGTTGTTTGCGGCCGGGTTTCCCGATTGACTGAGTCGGATACGCAATCCGTGTTGACGCTGCCCACTAGCGCACGTAATCTCGAATTGCAGAATTTTATTCTCACAATACGAAATTCCTTGAGCGCCCCCACAGAGCAAGCGCCCATACATTCAATGAAGAGAGGTTGGACGTGGCTGCAGGAGAAGAGACCTCACACATCCTCAGCGGGTTGACTGCCCAGCTGCCTGATCGTGATCCGGAAGAGACCGCGGAGTG
>NZ_JBHVAL010000019.1:0-92386 GCF_042667405.1 Paenarthrobacter sp. NPDC057355
AACTCAAGACCCCGTAGATCTCGAACTCCAGGGTCTTTCTTTGGTGCACCCCCCGGGACTCGAACCCGGAACCCATTGATTAAGAGTCAATTGCTCTGCCAGTTGAGCTAGAGGTGCAGCTGTTGATTTCGATCAACCCTGGGGCTTTTCTTTCCCCGGCGATCTCCGCAACGACATGTAACTCTACACGACTTGGCCCGAAGTGTGAAATCGGCCCTGCGTGGCGGTCTTATCTCAAGACTTGCTCCGCAAAATCAGCGCAAAGTCGGGGTTCTGGTTGTTGCTGAGCACCCAAAGATCACCGTTTGGAGCCTGGGCAACGTCCCGTAGGCGCCCGTATTCCCTTGTGAAATAAGCCACAGGCGTGCCGGCTGTTTCGTCGTTCAAGGGAACTGCCCAAAGACGCTGGCCCCGCAGCGCCCCCGTGTAGGCCACCCCGTCCACGATTTCCAGTCCGCTCGGAGAAGACTCGGCGGTAGAGGGCCAAACGACCTTCGCGTCGATGAAGCCGTCCCTGCCGGGCGCCCCGGTCACCTGGGGCCATCCGTAGTTGCCCCCTGGCGTGATCAGATTCAGTTCATCATCAACGTCCGGGCCAAATTCACTCGCCCAAAGCCTTCCGGCGTTGTCCCATGCCAACCCTTGGACGTTCCGATGCCCATAGCTGTACACGGGGTTGTCCCCGAAGGGGTTCCCGGGCGCTGGCCGTCCATCAGGAGTGAGGCGGAGGATCTTGCCGCCCAAGGTTCCCTTGTCCTGGGGTTGCTCGCGCCGCTGGGAATCTCCAGTACCGACATAGAGCATTCCGTCCGGGCCGAATCGGATACGTCCGCCGTTGTGGGTGGAAGCCTTCGGGAGGCCCTGGAAGATCACCTCCGGTGCGCCGAGGCCTAATTCTCCTGACGCGCCCTCGGTTACCTGCATTCTGGCAATCCGGTTGTCATTGGCCGAAGTGAAGTAGGCATACAGCCGGCGATCTTCTGCGAATGAGGGGGACAGGGCCAGGCCCAGCAAACCGCCCTCTCCGCCAGGAACGACGCCGGACACCTTGCCCAGTACGGCTGCCTTCCCGTCCTTGATCGCCACGACGTTGGCCGAATCACGTTCGGACACCAATGGCGTACCGTCCGGCAGGAAGACGACCGACCAAGGCAGCTGCAGGCCGGCGTCGAGCTTTTCGATGAGTTCAAGCGCCGCTGGAGATGCCTGCGACCCCTGGCCGCTTCCTGTATTGAGGGATCCGGAACCGGTCGGGTTTGGAGTAGCAGCCGTGCCCGGGGAGGACGTGCTTCCGGTGCACCCGGCCAGTGCCATCGTCACGGCAACGGCGAGGGCGGCCAGTTGTCCTGCTACCCGGTGTCCGCCCGGGAGCGCCTGCCTGCCCATGACTTTGCGGGTGCCTTTGGGGTGCCGGGTAACCAGCTCAGTGCCTGCTCCGCCGCGGCGGCCGGAACCCGGCTGCCTCAGCGTGCGCAGCCGAGATGAACCACACGTCTGCTTCGACGTCGTCGTAATCCGCGGCGTCCTCATCGTGGTAGGTCATGGTGGCCGCGATGGCCTTGACGGGGTGGCCGTCGCGCGGGGTGCTGGAGGAGCCTGTGCCGTAGGGCTCTTCTGCTGCGAGGTGTCCGGTCGGCGATGCGGAGTCTCCGGTGGGGGCGGAGTCTTCTGCTGCGGCAGTCTCGGCGCCGGGCAGGGTGGGGGAGTGCCGGTCGGTGTATTCGTGGTGGTGGACAGGGCCGCCCGCCGCGTCCGTCCACGAGGATTCCCATTCGGCCTTGTCGGCTGCCTCGTTTGCCTTAGCAGTGTCGCGGGCCACAGTGTCGCGGACCCCGGTGTCGTCGGCCCTGGTGTCCTCAGCCCGCGTAACGTCGTCCGCTGTTGGGGAGCCCTGCCAATCGTCCACATCGCCGGGGTCTACGTCGGCGGAGTGCAGTTTCGCTTCCGTGTCCACCACGGGTTCAGCAACCACCGGCTCGTCCACCACCGGGGCCGCAACGACGGGTTCCTCAACTGTCAGTCCCGGGGTCGCGGACTCCCCGGAACGCACTTCCGGTTCCGCGGCAGGCGCGGGCTCAAATTCCGGTTCGTCTGCCGGTGGTTCAGCAACGTCTTCCCGGCGGACGGATTCGTCTCCGGTGGGGCCGCTGCCCTCGGCGGCTGCCTTGCCCAGGTTGGTCACTCCGGCGAGTCCGGCTACGCCTGCGCTAACGGCACCCGGATCCGGTACGGTCCCGGTGTTGGTGGGCTCCATGGCGGCGGGAGCTTGGCTTCCGGTGGAATTTGGGGCTTTGTTGCGGCTCATGAGCCACCAAACAATCGCTACGACCAAAACAATGACAATGACCCAAATTAACCAATCCATGGCGGATGCCCTTCTGCTCACAGGGGTGCAGTACGTGGTATTTCCGACGTTACGTGCCTGCTAATGGGCTGTCCAGCGTTTGGGCGGCCGGTCCCGAAATTCGTCAGACTGCTTAGTAGGAGATGGCGGAAATTACTTTGCAGCGAATTCCGAGACTTCACCTACTCTGGCTGCATGGACTTCAAAAGGCTGCAGATTCTGCGCGAGTTGGCAGACCGCCAAAGTGTGGGTGCCACAGCAGATGCCATGAATGTCACTGCCTCCGCGGTTTCACAGCAGTTGAAGACCTTGCAGGCGGAATTGGGCGTGAGCCTGGTGGAAAAGGTGGGCAGGGGAGTGCAACTCACCGAAGCCGGACAAGCCATGGCAGCCGCGGCGGCGGAAATCGCTACAGCCATGGCCCGGGCCGAGTCCACAGTGGACAGCTATCGGCGGGGCTGGCAAACACACGTATCAGCGGCATTCTTTCCCAGTGCCGCCGAGATGCTGCTGCCGGGGATGCTGCATCGGGTGCAGGCCGTTCAGGGGCTGGGCTTCGATGCCCACTTCGAGGACCCGGGCACAGCGCACTTCGCACCCTTGGTGGCCGATTACGACATCGTGCTGGCCCACAGCGTGGACGGGCCCGGAGTTTTCGCCAAGCGGGGACTCGCAGTCATACCGCTGCTGGAGGAAGCCCTCGACGTTGCCATGCCTGCCGGACATCCCCTGTCGGCCAAACAAGAACTGACTCCGGACGACGTTGTGGGCCATCCGTGGATCGGCGTACCGGAAGGATTTCCCTTCGACGCCGTTCTTCGCCAAATAGAAGTCCACGCAGGCAAGCAGGCCACGCGGGGCCAGCGCTATCCGGACCTGCGGGTACTTGAGGCGCTGGTCGTGGCAGGTCACGGCATCTGCCTGCTGCCCCGGTACACTGCCCGCGCCAATGCCCGCCGGGGTCTGGTCCTCCGGCCCTTGACAGGCGTGAAGGCGAGCAGGAGCATCGTTGCGCTCGCGCGGCAGGAGGTGGCCGCCCGTTCCACCATTGCCGGAGTTTTGGAGATGCTCCAAGCGGAGGCTGCCGGGATCGCCGGCGAGTTGGACGACGCGCGTTCCTCGGACTGAACCCGTGGGACGAAACTCCCACTCACCCCGCAATATTAGGCAGGCGCTGCTTAACCCGGCGGGGAACAAGGCTTCATGGCCCCTGGTGCACATAGACTTTGGACATGACCGACACCAGCACTGCTCCAGAGAACGCGCCGGACATCAAACCCCGGAGCCGGGCCGTCACCGATGGCATCCACGCAGCTCCCGCCCGCGGCATGTTCAGGGCGGTGGGCATGGGCGATGACGACTTCGCCAAACCCCAAATCGGCGTGGCCAGTTCGTGGAACGAAATCACCCCTTGCAACCTTTCCCTCAACCGCCTTGCGCAGGGCGCCAAAGAAGGCGTCCACGCAGGCGGCGGGTTCCCGATGCAGTTCGGCACCATCTCCGTGTCCGACGGAATCTCCATGGGTCACGAGGGCATGCATTTCTCGCTGGTCTCCCGCGAAGTCATTGCCGACTCCGTGGAGACCGTCATGCAGGCAGAGCGCATTGACGGCTCCGTGCTGTTGGCCGGCTGTGACAAGTCCCTTCCGGGGATGCTCATGGCCGCTGCCCGCCTGGACCTCGCTTCTGTTTTCCTCTACGCCGGATCGATCATGCCCGGTTGGGTCAAGCTCGAGGACGGCTCGGAGAAGGAAGTCACCCTCATTGACGCGTTCGAAGCTGTAGGAGCCTGTGCAGCGGGCAAGATGAGCATGGAGGACCTCACCCGCATCGAAAAGGCCATCTGTCCGGGCGAAGGCGCTTGCGGCGGCATGTACACGGCCAACACCATGGCGTGCATCGGAGAGGCACTCGGTATGTCCCTTCCCGGGTCTGCCGCGCCGCCGTCGGCAGACCGCCGTCGTGATGATTTCGCACGCAAATCCGGCGAAGCGGTAGTGAACCTGCTGCGCCTGGGCATCACGGCCCGCGACATCATGACCAAGAAGGCCTTCGAGAATGCCATTGCCGTCACCATGGCCTTCGGCGGCTCCACCAACGCAGTGCTCCACCTGCTTGCCATCGCCCGCGAGGCCAACGTGGAACTGACACTCGATGACTTCAACCGGATCGGTGACCGGATCCCGCACCTGGGCGACCTCAAGCCTTTCGGCCGCTACGTCATGACCGACGTCGACAAGATCGGTGGCGTGCCGGTCATCATGAAGGCACTGCTCGACGCCGGGCTGCTGCACGGCGACTGCCTCACCGTGACGGGCAAGACCCTCGCCGAGAACCTCGCCTCGATCAACCCGCCGGACCTCGACGGCAAGATCCTGCGTGCGCTGGACAACCCCATCCACAAGACCGGTGGCATCACCATCCTGCACGGTTCGCTGGCTCCGGAAGGCGCCGTTGTGAAGAGCGCCGGTTTCGATGCCGACGTCTTTGAGGGAACAGCGCGCGTGTTCGAGCGCGAGCAGGGTGCGCTGGATGCTTTGGACAAGGGTCAAATCCACAAGGGAGATGTCGTGGTGATCCGCTATGAGGGTCCCAAGGGCGGGCCGGGCATGCGCGAGATGCTTGCCATCACAGGCGCCAT
Organism: Paenarthrobacter sp. NPDC057355; assembly: GCF_042667405.1. Lineage (NCBI taxonomy): Bacteria > Bacillati > Actinomycetota > Actinomycetes > Micrococcales > Micrococcaceae > Paenarthrobacter > Paenarthrobacter sp. NPDC057355. The sequence continues at coordinate 4,986 of NZ_JBHVAL010000019.1, forward strand.
CAAGGGCGCCGGCCTCGGCAAGGACGTCCTGCTCCTGACTGACGGCCGCTTCTCAGGAGGCACCACCGGTTTGTGCATCGGCCACGTCGCGCCGGAAGCGGTCGACGGCGGTCCCATCGCCTTTGTGAAGGACGGCGACCGCATCCGCGTCGACATCGCTGCCCGCTCGTTCGACCTCCTGGTGGACGAAGCCGAACTCGAGGCCCGCAAAGAGGGCTGGCAGCCGCTGCCGGCAAAGTTCACCAAGGGCGTCCTGGCCAAGTACGCCAAGCTTGTCCACAGTGCCTCCACGGGGGCTTACTGCGGATGATTTCCTGCACGTGACTCCGCTCCGCCCGAGGAGCGGAGTCCGGCAGGCGGACATCGCTGTCCAAATAGTGAGATACGATGGTGCTCAATTGACACGTATCTCACTTTGAGGGAACACTGAACGCATGATCACATTCGTTACCGTCGGCGTCGTCGTCCTTACCAAGCGCGTGGCTTAGCCCGACTGGTAACGAACCGTCACGCGCAAACCCCTCGAAGAGCCGGAAGGCTGAGGGGTTTTTTTATTTGCAAGACCCACCATTTGTAGATCCACTAAGGAAGAGTCCGATGAGCAAAGGATCGCCGATCAGCCCCTCGCTGATGGCTGCAAAGTCCACTGGAGCCCCCAAGGCTCCGGAAAAGGTCGACCGCACGGCTGAGGCCGTCGTCGTCGACGCTGCTGCACCTCTCTCTCCTGTACTTGGGCCGAACAACGTTGTACCCCCAACGGTGATGACCGGCTCGCAAGCAATTGTCCGTTCGCTCGAAGAACTCGGCGTGGACGATATTTTCGGTTTGCCCGGTGGCGCGATCCTGCCCACCTACGACCCCTTGATGGCCTCCAGCATGAATCACATCCTGGTCCGTCACGAACAGGGAGCCGGCCACGCCGCGCAAGGCTACGCCATGGTTACCGGACGGGTTGGCGTTTGCATCGCCACCTCGGGCCCCGGTGCCACCAACCTCGTTACCGCCATCATGGATGCCCACATGGACTCCGTGCCGATGGTGGCCATCACCGGCCAGGTCTCCAGTGGAGTCATCGGCACCGATGCCTTCCAGGAAGCCGACATTGTGGGTATCACCATGCCCATCACCAAGCACTCGTTCCTGGTGACCGACCCCAACGACATCCCGCATGTCATGGCGGAGGCCTTCCACCTGGCTTCGACCGGCCGGCCCGGTCCCGTCCTGGTGGACATCGCCAAGGACGCCCAGGTGGGCCAGATGACGTTCTCCTGGCCCCCGAAAGTGGATCTGCCCGGATACCGTCCCGTGGTCCGCGGCCACAACAAGCAGGTGCGTGAGGCTGCCAAGCTGATCGCTGCTTCCAGCAAGCCTGTGCTGTACGTCGGTGGTGGTGTGGTCAAGGGCCACGCCTCCGCAGAGCTCATGGAGCTCGCCCTGGCAACCGGCGCTCCCGTGGTCACCACCCTCATGGCCCGCGGCGCATTCCCCGACTCCCACCCGCAGCACGTTGGCATGCCCGGCATGCACGGGTTGGTTTCGGCCGTAACGGCACTTCAGCAGGCTGATCTGTTGATCACCCTCGGTGCCCGGTTCGATGACCGCGTCACCGGTGTCCTGAAGACCTTTGCGCCCTTTGCAAAGGTCATCCACGCTGACATCGACCCCGCCGAAATCTCCAAGAACCGGACGGCGGATGTCCCGATCGTGGGCTCGGTCAAGGAGATCATCCCGGAACTCACCGAGGCCGTGAAGACGCAGTTCGAACTGAGCGGTGCACCGGACCTCGACTCCTGGTGGGCCTTCCTGGGCAACTTGCGCGACACCTACCCACTGGGCTGGACCGAGCCCGAAGACGGCCTGAGCGCACCGCAGCGCGTGATCAAGCGCATCGGTGAACTGACCGGGCCCGAAGGCATCTACGTTGCCGGCGTGGGCCAGCACCAGATGTGGGCTGCCCAGTTCATCAAGTACGAGCGTCCGCACGCCTGGCTGAACTCCGGCGGAGCAGGCACCATGGGCTATTCCGTCCCTGCCGCCATGGGCGCCAAGGTCGGCGAACCGGACCGCGTGGTCTGGGCCATTGATGGCGACGGCTGTTTCCAGATGACCAACCAGGAACTGGCCACCTGCGCCATCAACAACATCCCCATCAAGGTAGCCATCATCAACAACTCTTCGTTGGGCATGGTCCGCCAATGGCAGACCCTGTTCTACGAAGGCCGCTACTCCAACACGGACCTGAACACCGGCCATGACACCATCCGGATTCCGGACTTCGTCAAGCTGGCAGATGCCTACGGCTGCGCCGCACTGCGTTGCGAGCGTGACGAGGACATCGACGCCACCATCCAAAAGGCCCTCGAAATCAACGACCGCCCCGTGGTCATCGACTTCGTGGTGAGCCCCAACTCGATGGTCTGGCCAATGGTGCCCGCAGGCGTCAGCAATGACCAGATCCAGGTTGCCCGCAACATGACCCCGGAATGGGAAGAAGAGGACTAGGCATGACCCGTCACACACTGTCCGTTCTGGTAGAAGACAAGCCCGGCGTACTGACCCGAGTGGCCAGCCTCTTTGCCCGGCGTGCGTTCAACATCAACTCCCTGGCTGTGGGACCCACCGAGGTTCCCGGCATGTCCCGCATGACAGTGGTCGTCGACGCCGACGGCGACTTGATCGAGCAGGTCACCAAGCAGCTCAACAAGTTGGTCAATGTGATCAAGATTGTTGAACTGACTTCTGAATCTTCCGTACAACGCGACCACATCCTGGTCAAGGTACGTGCGGATGCCGCGACACGTCTGCAGGTTACCCAGGCTGCAGACCTGTTCCGTGCCGCCGTCGTCGACGTGTCCACAGACTCGTTGGTGATCGAGGCAACCGGTACCCCCGAGAAGCTCGCCGCACTGCTGTCAGTGCTCGAGCCATTCGGCATCCGTGAAATCGTGCAGTCCGGCACCTTGGCCGTTGGACGGGGATCCCGCTCCATGAGTGACAGGGCGCTTCGCTCCGCGTGAGCCATGCCTACGCGGGCAGTGCCCAGTACCGCAGCACCACAATCAATATCTAAGAAATCCACTCAAGAGGAGTTACGCAAGTGACTGAAATGTTCTACGACGACGACGCAGACCTGTCGATCATCCAGGGCCGCAAGGTAGCCATCGTTGGCTACGGCTCCCAGGGCCACGCCCACGCGCTCAACCTGCGCGATTCCGGCGTCGAGGTTGTCATCGCGCTCAACGACGGCTCGAAGTCGGCCGCAAAGGCCGAAGACGCAGGCTTCACGGTCAAGAACGTTGCCGACGCCGCCGAATGGGCCGACGTCATCATGATCCTGGCACCAGACCAGCACCAGCGCTCGATCTACAACGACTCCATCAAGGACAAGCTGACCGAAGGCAAGGCTCTCGCCTTCGCGCACGGCTTCAACATCCGCTTCGGCTACATCGAAGCTCCTGCCGGTGTCGACGTCATCCTGATCGCTCCGAAGGCGCCCGGCCACACCGTGCGCCGCGAATTCGAAGCCGGCCGTGGCATCCCGGACATCATCGCCGTCGAGCAGGACGCTTCCGGTTCCGCTTGGGACCTGGCGAAGTCCTACGCCAAGGCCATCGGCGGCACCCGCGCCGGCGTCATCAAGACCACCTTCACCGAAGAGACCGAAACCGACCTCTTCGGCGAGCAGTCCGTCCTCTGCGGCGGTGTCTCCCAGCTCGTCCAGTACGGCTTCGAGACCCTCACCGAGGCCGGCTACCAGCCGCAGATCGCATACTTCGAGGTTCTTCACGAGCTCAAGCTCATTGTTGACCTCATGTGGGAGGGTGGCATCGCCAAGCAGCGCTGGAGCGTTTCCGACACCGCTGAGTACGGCGACTACGTCTCCGGCCCGCGCGTCATCACCCCCGAGGTGAAGGAAAACATGAAGGCTGTCCTTGCGGACATCCAGAACGGTGCATTCGCCAAGCGCTTCATCGACGACCAGGACAACGGCGCAACCGAGTTCAAGGAACTCCGCGCCAAGGCTGAGAAGCACCCGATCGAAGAAGTTGGCCGCGAACTGCGCTCCCTGTTCTCCTGGCAGCAGCAGGACGCCGACTACGTCGAAGGTTCCGCAGCCCGCTGATTGCCCACTGCCCAGCAGTGATGCACCAGCACTGAGCACCGACGCCCGCCCGGCAAGTTACAGCCGGGCGGGCGCCGCTGTTTTCCGCTCCGTTTCTCCACCGAATTGCCCGTCCGGTGGAGCTGTGAACTTCTTCACATCGCCTCCGGTCCGGGCGTAACATCGCTCCCCGGCTGGCGGAAACACCGCCCGGATTCGATATTCTGGGCTGGTCCCGGCGCCGCGCCGTGCCCCGGGCCACGCATCCGCTCCTTGTCCAGTTCTGTCCCACGTTCTCCAAAGTAAGGTGCCACCCCGTGTCAGCCAGCAAACCCGTTGTCCTCCTCGCTGAGGAACTTTCGCCCGCAACAGTCGAGGCACTGGGCCCGGATTTCGAAATCCGCCAGACCGACGGCGCCGACCGTTCCCAGCTGCTGTCTGCCATCGCCGACGTCGACGCCATCCTGGTCCGCTCCGCCACCCAGGTTGACGCCGAGGCCATCGCCGCGGCCAAGAACCTCAAAGTCATCGCCCGTGCCGGCGTCGGCCTGGACAACGTGGACATCAAGTCCGCAACGCAGGCCGGTGTCATGGTGGTCAACGCACCGACCTCCAACATCGTCTCGGCTGCTGAGCTCACCGTGGGACACATCCTTAGCCTCGCCCGCCACATCCCGCAGGCCAGCTCGGCGTTGAAGAACGGCGAATGGAAGCGCTCCAAGTACACCGGCATCGAACTCTTCGAGAAGAAGATCGGCATCATCGGACTGGGCCGCATCGGCGCTTTGGTGGCAGCACGCCTCCAGGGCTTCGAAACTGAAATCCTGGCCTACGATCCCTACATCACCTCGGCGCGGGCAGCGCAGCTGGGCGTCAAGCTGGTCACCCTCGATGAGCTTTTGGAGAACTCGGACTTCATCACCATCCACATGCCCAAGACGCCGGAGACGGTCGGCATGCTGGGGGCCGACGCCTTCCGGAAGATGAAGGAATCCGCCTACGTCATCAACGTCGCCCGTGGCGGCCTGGTGGACGAAGAAGCACTCTACGTTGCCCTGAAGGAAGGCCAGATTGCTGGTGCAGGCGTGGATGTCTTCGTCAAAGAGCCCAGCACTGACCTGCCGTTCTTCGAACTGGACAACGTTGTCGTCACCCCGCACCTCGGTGCCTCCACCGACGAAGCCCAGGAAAAGGCCGGCGTGTCCGTTGCCAAGTCGGTCCGCCTGGCCCTGGCCGGCGAATTGGTGCCGGATGCCGTGAACGTCGCCGGCGGGGTCATTGCCCCCGACGTCCGTCCGGGCATCCCGCTGATCGAAAAGCTCGGCCGCATCTTCACCGCGCTCACCCACGCATCGCTGACGCAGATCGACGTTGAGGTGGCCGGTGAGATCTCCGCCCTGGACGTCAAGGTGCTTGAGCTGGCAGCGCTGAAGGGTGTGTTCGCCGACGTCGTCACTGAGCAGGTTTCCTACGTGAATGCCCCGGTGATTGCCGAGCAGCGTGGGATCAACACCCGGCTCATCACCACTGCAGAGGCCGAGGACTACCGGAACGTCCTGACCATCCGCGGAGCGCTCAGCGACGGTTCACAGATCTCCGTAGCCGGTACCCTCACGGGTCCCAAGCAGGTGGAGAAGCTGGTGGGCGTCAATGGCTACGACGTCGAAATCCCCATCAGCGAGCACTTGGTCGTGGTGGCTTACGCTGACCGCCCTGGCGTGATCGGCACCATCGGCCACATCCTTGGCATGAACAACATCAACATCGGTGGGATGCAGGTGGCCCGCCAAACTGAAGGCGGCCAGGTCCTGGCGCTCCTGACCATCGACAGCTCCGTTCCGCAGCAGGTACTGGAGGCCATCAAGGCCGGTATCGGTGCCGAAATGGTCCGCGAAGTGGACCTGGAAGACTGATCGACATCAGCTGAAGATCGCGTGCCGGCGACACACCCATGGCACGCAGAAGTGGCCGGTCTGCTTACAATGGCTGGGTCCGGGATTCGGACCCGGCAGCAGGCCGGCCACTACTTTCAGCACATTCAGCCCGGTATTCCGCTGTGTTCTTTCAGGAATCCCGGACAACGTGTGCGCGCCCGCTATCAAGGTCCCAGGGAGCCCAATGAACGCCGTCCAAAGGTTCATCAGAAGCCGTGTGCTGCTGCTGACCGCGGCCATTTTGATCGTCGCCATGTGCTTGTCCGTCCTAGTCCAGAGCCAGTCGCAGGCGGCTCTGAACAGGACAGTGGACGAGAACTCGCGGGGACTCTACGACATCCTGGTCCAGGCGAAGCCGGACCAATCACAAAATGGCGACGGCGGTGCATTGATCCAGCCGGAAATCGCCAACGGCCAGGGCGGGATCAGCTTCGACCAGCTGGAGAAGATCCGCGGAATGGGCCAGACTGCCGTGGCAGCGCCCATCAGCCTGGTCTCGCGGGTATCGCAGAACCTGGAAGCCCCCCGCCTCAACGCAATGGACTACCTGGGCTACAACGCGGGCCTCGCCGGTGCGGTGACCGCCGGTGACCCTTCAGCCATGGATTCCAGCAAATGGCCGGCAGCCGAGTCAGTGTTCTCGGAGTCTCCCAAGAAGTACCGCTTGACTGCGTCGGCCACCAGCTCGGACGGAGTCAAGGAGCAAACGCTCTTCAAGACCAGCGCCGAAGGTACCCTCGGTAAGGGGCGCCTGGTAAAGGAGCAGGCTGCAGGTGGCAGCAACGTCCGCATCGCCGGTCCCGAGGGTGAAACAGGTATCAAATTCCCGGCTCCGGCCCTGGGCTCCGAGCACAACCTCTTCAATCTCTCAGTGGCGCTTCCCCTGGCGCCCGAGGTAAACGAGTCCGTCGTCGCCGTCGACCCTGCCGCCGAAAGGGCACTGCTGGGTTCCGCGGGAGACTTCCTTGCGCCGTTGGAGAAGGCCCCGCCGGCAGACGCCCGCGACGCCGGCGCGATCGGCCGCCATTTTGAAAGCCTTTTCACCACGGGCCTGAGCATGCAGCAACTGGAAGAGGGCCCCGATTTCCTCGGCGTGAAGCTGAAGTATTGGGCACCGCTGATGACGCAGTACCAGCAAGCCAAACGCGACGGCCAGCTGACCGCTGATTCGAAAGCCATTCCGCTGATTGTCCGCACGGGCACCTCGCTGGACCTGAAGTACTCGGTGAAAATCGAGGAACTCGATTCCAGCGGCAAGGTGGTCAAGGACGTGGGTACCGTCACCCGGTCCCTGGACAAGGACTACCTGCCCTTCGTCTCCAAGTCTCCGTTCGCCCTTGAATGGCCCGGCTCCACTGACCACAGCCAGCTCCTGGGCAGCACCGCAGCCTTCAGCCAGGGTCTCTACAACCCGGCAACGTGGAGCACCGCCTTCGCGGCGGCGCCGCAGTACAAGGACGGCGACGAAGCCGCCAACGGCGCTTCCGACAAGAGCGCGACGCCGGGTGACTGGGTCACCGTCAACCGTTTGCCGGAGAAGTCCTCCTTCGGTGCCGCAGTGGACCAGACCCAGCGCAAGCCCGTGGACGAGCGTTCGTACCGCAAGGACCTCGAGACGGGTAAAAAGCCTGCCGCGCCCCTGCCCATGGTGTACGGCACCTTCGACCCCTCCGCGGTCCAGGCTGCTGCCGGCGACGTCAACAAACTGCCCTTGGGCGGTTACGACCCCACGCCCATGACGCTGATCAAGGACGCCGAAGGCAAGGACGTCGCCGAAGCTCAGCTGAAGCCCTCGCTCAGCGCAACGGGCCTCGTGAGCCAGTCCGCCGGTGCCATCACCGACTACTACGGTCTTGCAGCAGCGCGTGGCTATGACTCCAACGCGAATGTGATCGACGCCGTGCGGGTCCGCGCCAACGCGGCCGGCAACTGGAAGACCGCACAGCCCGAGGTCGAGAAGCTGGCATCACAGATCCGTGACCTTGGCCTGGAAGCTACGGTTGTGGCAGGTTCCGCACGTGAAGACGCCAACATCTTCGTGCCGGGATACAGCAAGGACGACGCCGGCAAGGAGTCTCCGCTGGGCACGATCCAGCAGTCCTGGGTCCGGCAGAACGCGGCCGACGCCGTGTCGGGTTCCTTGACCGGAACAAACATCACCCTGCTCTTCCTGACACTGCTCGGCGCCACCCTCCTTACCGGAGCGTCCACCGTCAGTTACATCCGCCAGCGCCGAAGCGAGGCAGGAATCCTCCGCGCCATGGGCTGGACGCAAAAGCGCATCCGGTCCTGGGTACTGGAAGAGTTCGCCGTTGGTGCTGCCGCACTGGCCGCGGCGGGTGTCATCCTGAGCTTGCTGAGCTGGAATATCGCTACTGTCGTCGTCTCGGTGACCATGCTGGTCATCTACAGCGCTGCGGCCCTGCTGGCGGCCCAGCAGTTGCGCCACCGCGTCGTGATCGACCAGGAACCCCAGCATGACGAGCGACTGGTAACGGTTGACTCGCCGTTGACGTTCGCCAACAGGCAGCTGACCACCAACCGGTTCAACTCCATTTCCCTTGCCGTGGCTGTCGGCGTTTTCGGCGCTGCAGTAGGTGCATTGATCGCCTTGCTGATCGACATCCCACGCGCGGCAGGTGCCAGTGCCCTGAGTGGCCTGGCAGCGGCCAGCATCGCCCTGCCGAGTGTCACCCTTGCGGTCTTCGGCGTGGTCGTCGGCCTCCTGTTGACCCTGGTCACCGGAAGGTTCGAGCTCCACGCCAAGCGCGAGTACCTGGGTACATTGCGGGCCATGGGCTGGAACCCGGACATGCTGGGCCAGGTCCGGTTCTTCGAAAACGCACTTGTCGGCACGGTGGCACTTCCGCTGGGTGTCCTCGGTGCCCTGGGGCTTGGGTTGCTCCTTGCCCCGTACGCCGCGCTATGGGCCGGTCTTGCCGGTCTGCTGGCCGTAATTTGCTGGATTCCCATTGCAACGAAAGTAGTCAAATGACTGACAACCTCAACCCCGAGCTGAAGGCCACCCCGGAATCAACGGAAGAGTCGCTGCAGACCCGCGCCAACACCATCGTGAGGGCTGCTGACCACGCAACCCCCTTGGAACTGAGCCGGGTCACCATCCACTACGGCGGCGATAAGGGCGGCGCGGAGGAAGTCGACGTCGTCGATGACTTCAACCTCACCCTGCACGCAGGCGAGATGCACTGTGTCGCCGGCCGAAGCGGCTCCGGCAAGACCAGCATCCTGACGGTGAGCGCGGGACTGACGCTGCCGACGTCGGGCAAGGTCTTCTGGGAGGGCCAGCCCTTGGACGGCATGGGCGACGACGAAATCGCCGACCGCCGCCGGGCACTGATCGGCTATGTGGACCAGGGCGGTGCTTTGATCGATGGCATGAGCGCCTTGGAGAACGTGCTGCTTCCCGCTGTCCCGGATGGCGAAGTTGAACAGCGCACCGAAATGGCAAAGGACCTTCTTGACCTGGTGGGCCTGGGGCGCCGCATGCGCCACCGCCCGGCCCAGCTGTCCGGTGGTGAGCGCCAGCGTGTAGCGATCGCGCGTGCCCTGATCCTGGGCACCCGTGTGCTGGTGGTGGACGAACCCACGGCAAGCCTCGACCGGGCAGCAGCCAACCGCATCATCGGCATCCTCAAGGACACCACCAGCGATGGCATCGCCGTACTCGTTGCGTCACACGACCACGAGCTGGTCCGGCTCAGCGATACGCTGACGGAACTTAACTAAGCTATTTCATTCGAAAAAAAGGTAACTTCTTAGAGTGACGTCTCCAGAGAAATCCCCGTTCTACATCACCACCGCCATCAGCTACCCCAATGGTGTGCCGCACATCGGCCACGCCTATGAGGTCATTGCCACTGATGCCATGGCACGCTTCAAGCGCCTTGACGGCCACGAAGTGTTCTTCATGACGGGGACGGACGAGCACGGCCTCAAGATGCAGCAGTCCGCGGAGAAGGAAGGCATCTCCGCCAAGGAGCTGGCCGACCGTAACTCCGCAGCGTTCAAGCAGATGAGCCAGGACCTGGGCATCTCCTACGACCGCTTCATCCGCACCACGGACCAGGACCACTACGCGGCCTCGCAGGCCATCTGGAAGAAGATGGAAGCCAACGGCGACATCTACCTTTCCAAGTACGAAGGCTGGTACTCCGTCCGCGACGAGGCTTACTACGTCGAGGACGACACCGTGGTGAAGGAAGACGGCCTCCGCTACTCCAAGGAAACCGACACCCTGGTCAGCTGGACCGCGGAGGAAAGCTACTTCTTCCGGCTCTCCAACTACCAGGAAAAGCTTCTGGCACTCTACGAAGAACAGCCTGAATTCGGGGCTCCGCAGTCACGCTTCAACGAGGTCATCAGCTTTGTCAGGCGCGGACTGGAAGACCTGTCCATCAGCCGTACCACCTTCGACTGGGGTGTTCCGGTTCCGGGCGATGCGAAGCACGTCATGTACGTGTGGGTAGACGCCCTGACCAACTACCTCACGGGCGTTGGCTACCCGGACATCGAGTCTGAGTCCTTCAAGAAGTTCTGGCCCGCGGATGTGCATGTAATCGGCAAGGACATTTCGCGCTTCCACGCGATCTATTGGCCCGCGTTCCTGATGAGTGCCGGACTGGAACTTCCCCAGCGCGTCATGATCCACGGCTTCCTGACCAACAACGGCGTGAAGATGTCCAAGTCCTTGGGCAACGTCGTGGCACCCCAGGACTTCGTGGCGCAGTACGGACTGGACCAGTGCCGTTACTTCTTCCTCCGCGAAGTTCCCTTTGGTGCTGACGGAAACTATAACCACGAAGCCATCGTGGGCCGGATGAACGCGGACCTCGCCAACAACTTTGGCAACCTCGCCCAGCGTTCCTTGTCCATGGTGGCGAAGAACTGCGATGGACAGGTCCCGCAGCCTGGCACCTTTACTCCCGAGGACGAAGCACTCCTTGGACAGGCAGGAGCTTTGCTGGAGACTGCCCGCAGTGCCTTCGAAAAGCAGGAGTTCAGCAGGGCACTTGAGGCCATGTGGACGGTTTTGGGTGATACGAACGCCTACTTCGCCGAGCAGGCTCCGTGGGTGCTGCGGAAGACTGACCTCGAGCGCATGAACACGGTCCTGTACGTCACGTTGGAGGTCGTGCGGATCATTGCGATCCTCGCCCAACCGGTGATGCCGTCGTCGTCGGCCAAGCTTTTGGATGTCCTGGGACAGCCCGAAGGTGACGCCCGCCAGTTCTCCGCCATTGCCACGCCACTGGTTGCGGGCACGGAGCTGCCGGCGCCCGCGCCGGTCTTCCCGCGCTACGAAGAGCCGGCCGAGGCGTAAGCCCCACACGCTCTCTCACGTAATACCAACAAAAAAGAAACGCTCTCCCACTTCCCGCCGGATTCGGCGGCAAAGTGGGAGGGCGTTTTCTTGTAAGGCCCGGGAATGTGAGTGAGGAATCAGGCGGTGGCCAGGCCCTCGACGGGCGACAAGCGTGCCGCGCGTCGTGCCGGGATGACCGACGCCAGGAGCCCTGCCACGACTGCCACGCCAAACACGGCAGCCAACTGGAGCCAGGGCACTGTGGGAACCACGGTGGCCATGCTACCCAAGGTTGCCTGCGCGCCGAGCCATCCGTACACAATCCCCATGCCGGCGCCCATGACGGCGGCAACACCTGCAACGAGCACGGCCTCGATGGCCAGCATCCCGCGCAGCTGTCCTGTCGTAAGGCCGAGGGCACGCAGCAACGAGTTCTCGCGCGTCCGCTCCAGGACCGAAAGGGACAGGGTGTTGGCCACGCCGATCAGGGCAATGACGACGGCGACGCCCAGGAGGCCTGTGACCACCAGCAACAGGACATCGATAATGCTGTTGAACGTCACCCGTTCGATGGCGGCGCCACTGACCGTTCGTTCGTGGACTCCCAACGCCGAAGCCATGTCCTTTTGGATGGCCTGGACGCGGTCACCGGAGACGGAATCGTCCAGTTTCACCCAAACCATGCCCGGGGTTTCCGGCAGGGGACCGGCGGTGATGCTGGAGGACTCCAGGAAGGCCGGGACGTGCGCCGTCCGTAGGACCTTCGCGTTGAGTGTGACGTTGCCGCCGGCTGTCGTCATGCTTGCTGCACCCCGGGGCGAGCCCTTGGGCAGGTAGACCGTTCCGGGGACCGGTCTCAGGTTGTTATCGCGCAGTACTGACGCGGCATCGCCGGCGGACAGTCCATAAACGGTGGTGTCGTCACCGGTCGTTTCGTTATGGATCGTCCCGACGGGCTGCAGCAGGACGGCGGCGCTGACGCCGTCGAGCCTTTTGATCCGGTTGATCGCCTGCGCGGTGTCTGCTGAGCCGGCCGTCTGCGCGGCGAGGTCCACGGGGTATTTCTCGGCGAGTGTGTCGTTGAACGCATGGCGGGAGGTAGCCGCGCCGGTCATCATGAGGGAGACCAGTGTGACTCCGATCAGCAACGCCGCGGCGGTTGCCGAGGTGCGGGCGGGATTGCGCGTGGCGTTGACCGCCGCCAGCTTGCCCGGAACACCGGCCGGGGCCGTCAGACGGCCTGCAAGGGCAACGACTCCGGGAATGAACAGAGTGGAACACAGGAGGATGCCCACGAAGGAGACGGCACCGCCCAGCAGGGCAACTTCAAGGACCACGTTGATGCTGCCGTACACCAGCAGCGCGGTGCCCCCAGCAAAAGCGACCAGGCCCAAGAGCAGCCGGACCCTGCCGCGGCGGTTACGCACCGAAGCGTCATCGGCGGGCCGCAGCGCGGCAAGAGGCGCCACCGCGGTGGCGGCCTTCGCCGGGACCAGCGCCGCGACGACGGTCAGCAACGTCCCGGCTACCAAACCGGCAATGATGGCCGACGGCGGTACGGCCAACGTGGCGAAGGCCTGCTCGGGTTGTGACTTGGCCCAGGCGATCAGCGCGGACATCAAACCCGTCGCGGCCAGGACGCCCAACACCGAGGAAACCACTCCGATGACAAGCGCCTCAAGCATCACCGAGCCACGGATCTGGCCGCGCCCTGCGCCCAGGCACCGCAGGAGCGCCAATTCCCTCGTCCGTTGGGCCACCAGGACCGAGAACGTATTCGCCACCACCAATGTGGAAACAAGGATGGCAATGCCGGCGAAGGCTAGAAGGACAATTGTCAACTGGTCCCCGCCGCTGAGCATGGCCACCGTCGAGGTCACTTTTTCCTGGGCTGTTTCCAGGACGGGATCCACGGCCCCGGCGGCCTCCATGCGGTGGCCGATGTAGTCCTTGGCGGCGGAAACGTCTTCGCCGGGCTTGAGGGCAAACTGCAGGCCGGAGTATCCCGCCCCGGCGTCCTGGACTGCGTTCAGGACAGACTCTGAAGAAAGCAGTTGGGCCGATGAAGAAGAGAAGGGGTCGTTGGTGGCCTGGATCAAGCCCGAGATAGTTACTTTGGCGTTCTTGACCGGACCTCCGCCGTGCAGTTCCAGCGTGCTGCCTACTGCCAGGCCAAGGTGCTCGGCAGACTTGACGTCTATGGCCGCTTCCAAGGCGTTGCCGGGCATCGAACCGGAGGCGAGCACGGCACTTTCAAGCGAGGCCGGCGCAGTATTGCGCAGCTTGCCGTATTGCTCACCGCCACCGGCCTCAAACGTCACGTAGGTTGAGCGTTCGGCGTAGCTGGTTTCTACGGCCGGGGAGGAAGCGGCGGCATCCACCGCTGCTTGGGAGAAGGCCTCACCGCTCTTGGACGTAGCCACCAGATCGGCCTTGCGGTAGGCCTCTCCGATGCTGGCGCCCAGCGAAGCGTTGGTGCTTGCGCCCACCATAAGCGTTGAAGAAAGGAACATGACGGAGAGCATCACGGCAAGCCCAATGGCTATGAAGCGCCGGTAATGGGTTCTCAACTGGGAAAGGGCAACCCGCAACATGCCTCAGGCCCCCAGCTTGCCAAGGGCCGTCAGGACGGAGTCCGCCGTGGGCTGGTGGATTTCGCCCACCAGGCCGCCGTCGCTCATCAATACCACCCGGTCTGCGTATGATGCCGCCACGGGATCGTGGGTGACCATGATGATGGTCTGGCCCATCTCCAGGCTGCTGCGGCGCAGCAGCGCCAGAACCTCGCCGCCGGCTTTGGAGTCCAGGTTGCCTGTGGGTTCGTCACCGAATACGACGTCGGGACGCGTCAGCAGCGCACGGGCAACCGCCACGCGTTGCTGCTGACCGCCGGACAGCTCGTGGGGGCGATGCTTCAATCTGTCCTTCAGCCCAAGGGTGGTAGCGACGGTATCCAGCCATCCGGCGTCGGCCGTGGTTCCTGCCAAGGCGAGCGGAAGCGTGATGTTCTGCTCGGCCGTCAGGGTAGGCACCAGGTTGAAGGCCTGGAAAACGAAGCCGATCCGTTCCCGTCGAAGCGCTGTGAGCTGGCGGTCGTTGAGTCCGGTGATCTCGGTTCCACCCAGGAGGATGCGGCCGGAGTCGGCAGTATCCAGCCCCGCCAGGCAGTGCATGAGCGTGGATTTGCCCGAACCGGAAGGACCCATGATGGCCGTGAACTTCCCGGCGTCGAAACTTACCGATACTTCGTTCAAGGCGGTCACACTGGTGTCAGCGCGGCCGTAGCTCTTGGTCAGGTTGAAGGCCTCGACGGCGGGACGGGCCTGTGCAGTGTCCGATCCCGCCTGATGGCCGGTTCCGGGAGGGTGGGGGAGAGGCGTGAATGTCGTCATGGTTCCACGCTATGGTCGGGCCTATGCCTGCGGGATCGGGCTGCGGACCCATTGTCGCCGGCGGGTGCTCATACCCAGGTCTGAGTCTAGGTCCCGGGAGACACAACCCCGGTCTCGTAAGCAATGACTACCACCTGGACCCGGTCCCTGGCGCCCAACTTGGCCAGGATATGGCCAACATGTGTTTTCACCGTGGCTTCGGACAGGAAAAGCCCCGCTGCGATTTCCGGATTCGACTTACCCTGCGCGATGAGCTGGAACACTTCGCGCTCGCGGTTCGTGAGGGTCTCGACGGCGGCCGCGTGCTCGCTCTGTTCGGGGGTCTGCGTCCTGAGCAGGGGCGCCACGTGGTCCAGCAAGCGGCGGGTGGTCGAGGGCGCAATGACCGCGTCGCCCCGGTAGACGGTGCGGATGGCTTCGAGCAGTTCTTCCGGCGGGGCATCTTTCAGGAGGAACCCGCTGGCACCGGCCTGGATGGCTGCAAGCGCATACTCGTCCAGGTCGAAGGTTGTGAGGACCACGATCTTGATGTCCGCGCGTTGTGATCCCACTGGTTGGGCCGCTGCCTGTTCCAGGATGCGGCGGGTGGCTTCAATACCGTCCATACCGGGCATGCGGACGTCCATGAGGACCACATCGGCGGTGGTGGCACTGAGCGCCTGGATGGCTTCGATCCCGTTGCCTGCCTCAGCCACCACGTCGAGATCGGGTTGCGAGTTGATGAGCATGCCAAGGCCCGAACGGACCAGCTGCTGGTCATCGACGAGGGCAACCCGGATGGGTGCGGGCAGTTCGGGCATTGCTAGGCCTCCGAATAGGGAATGAATGCGGACACGCGAAAGCCGCCGCCTTGTTCGGGGCCGGCTGTCAAGGAACCATCGTAGAGCGAGACCCGCTCAGCCATTCCCCGCAGCCCGTTGCCGCCACCGGCTGCCGGCGGATCGGCAGCGGCGCCCCGGCCGTCGTCGACGATGTCCAACTGCAGGCCCCGGGCCTGCCAGCTCAGCGTCAGGTTTGCCGTGGCTTTTGGCCCGGCGTGCTTCATGACGTTGGTGAGGGCCTCCTGGATGATGCGGTACGCGGTGAGTTCCGCTCCGGCAGGAAGGGCGCGTCGCGGTGTGCCTACTTGCTGGTAAACCACTTGGAGAGTAGCCGCGCGGAAGCCCAGGAGCAGCTCATCCAGGTCCGAAAGCCTGGGCTGCGGACGCGTGGGGGAGTCGCCGTCCGAGCGCAGGATGCCCAACAACCGCCGCATCTCGCCGAGCGAGTCCCTGCCCGTGGCGGCGATGGTGGCCAGGGCTTCGGTGGCGAGTTCAGGTTTCGCAGCGGCCGCGTACCTTGCGCCATCGGCCTGCGTGATGATGACAGACAGCGAGTGCGCCACGATGTCGTGCATCTCCCGGGCTATGTGGGAACGTTCGTCTGCGGCGGCCAGTTTCCGCTCCTGCGACTGCTCCACTTCCATCCGGCGGGTGCGGTCCTCGAGGGCTTGGAGCTGGAGCCTGCGAACGCGGGTGAGGTCACCGAGCGTCCAGCTCACCAGGACCAGCATCCAGATCAGCACAGTGTAGAGCGCCCCGATGGTCAGGCCCATGATGCCCGACTCCACGCTGCCTGTGTACTCGCGCGTTGTCAGCATCACGCCACCGACAAGGCCGGCCACCAAGACTGTGCGGCTGGCCCACGTCGGACCGTAGGCGGCAGTGGCGTAGATGACCAGCGGGACAGCGATCTGGCCAGCCACGGGTTCAGCGCCCACCGCCCACTGGATGAGGCACACAAGGATCACGACGCCGGCGGCCACGGCAGGGCGGGTCCGTCGCCACGCGAGGGGCAACAGAAGGCCGCAGGACAGGAGGAACAGCCAAGGCCGGTCGGCGAGAAGGTAGACGGGGCCGAAGAGCAGGATGAGCAGGCACGTTGCCGTCAGGTCCACTTTGAAGCGGTTGATCCGGAACCATTCATATACTGCGTGCCTTCTGTCCACGCTAAGACTCTATGCGTTGTCTTGGGGCGGGGACATCATGCCCTGGTCGGACATACAGAAGTAAACTGTTCAAGGAGTGAGACGATTTTGACCAGCATGTGGATTGCTTGGCTAGATATACCTATGAGTGCATCGTCCATCAATCTCGCTGTCATCCCCGGCGACGGCATCGGCCCGGAAGTCATTGCCGAAGCCGTCAAGGTCCTTGAAAAGGCTGTCGCCGCAGAAGGCGCCACCCTTGAGCAGACCCACTACAAGCTCGGTGCCCAGCACTGGCTTGAGACAGGCGAGACGCTGCCCGATGAGGTTCTCGAAGACCTTCGGACCCGCGATGCCATCCTCTTCGGTGCCGTAGGCGCAGCACCTGGTGATACCCGCATTCCCTCCGGCATCATCGAGCGCGAGATGCTGCTCAAGCTCCGCTTCAGCCTGGACCACTATGTAAACCTGCGCCCCTCCCGCCTGTACGGCACCGTGGGCAGCCCCTTGGCCGACCCCGGCACGATTGACTTCATCGTGGTCCGGGAAGGAACCGAAGGGCCCTACGTTGGCAACGGCGGCACCTTGCGCGGAGGAACACCCCACGAGGTAGCTACCGAAGTTTCCCTCAACACCGCCCATGGAGTGGAGCGCGTGGTCCGGGACGCCTTCCGTCGCGCCAACGAACGCCCGCGCAAGCATGTCACGCTCGTGCACAAGCACAACGTCCTGGTCTTCGCCGGACACCTGTGGAAGCGCACGGTGGAAGCTGTGGCGCAGGAGTTCCCGGACGTCACCCACGATTACCTGCACATCGACGCGGCCACCATCTTCATGGTGACCAACCCCTCGCGGTTCGATGTGATCGTCACCGACAACCTTTTCGGCGACATCCTCACCGACCTCGCTGCTGCCGTCACTGGCGGTATCGGCCTGGCGGCATCGGGCAACATCAACATGGACCGCACGGCACCGTCCATGTTCGAACCCGTCCACGGCTCAGCTCCGGACATCGCCGGACAACAGAAAGCCGATCCCACCGCGGCCATCCTCTCCGCAGTGCTCCTTTTGGACCACCTTGGCTACACCACGGCGGCCCGCAAGATCGAAGCGGCAGTTGTTGCCGACGTCGAGAACCGCACCGGCGAACCGCGCAGCACCGCTGCGATCGGCGACGCCATCGCGGCAGCACTTTAGGCCCAATACGCAGGCGTAAGCTTGTCTTGAATTATTTATCTGCTTCCCTGGTCCATCGCTGAACCACACACCCTTTGGGACCCGGTTCGCCATGCCAGGTAGCTGACTGTGGAGGAAACATGACTCAGACTGCCCATGGCGTCGAATTCAGCCAGCAGCTTTCGGAAAACCCGAAGCCTGCTGAGGAGCGTGCAGCCATCCTGGCGAACCCAGGCTTTGGCGACTACTTCACCGACCACACCGCCGTCGTCGACTACAAGGTCGACGCCGATGGCAATGGCGGTTGGCAGAATGCCCGGATCGAGCCCTACGGACCCATCTCGCTGGACCCCTCGGCCGCCGTGCTGCACTACGGCCAGGAGATTTTCGAGGGCCTGAAGGCCTACCGCCACGCCGATGGTTCCGTGTGGACCTTCCGCCCGGAAGCCAACGCGGCCCGCCTGAACAAGTCGGCCCGTCGGCTTGCCCTTCCGGAACTGCCCGAAGAGTACTTCCTGGGCGCCATCCGCGAACTCGTACAGGCAGACCAGGAATGGGTTCCGTCCGGTGACGGCGAAGCCCTGTACCTTCGTCCGTTCATGATCGCCACCGAGGCCTTCCTCGGTGTCCGGGCTGCCCGCGAGGTGTCCTTCCGCGTCATCGCGTCTCCGGCCGGCAACTACTTCGGCGGAGAGCTCAAGCCGGTGTCCATCTGGATCTCCCGCGAGTACGCCCGTGCCGGCCGTGGCGGAACAGGTGCGGCCAAGTGCGGCGGCAACTACGCCGCTTCGCTGATCGCGCAGCAGGAAGCCGAAGCCAACGGCTGCAAGCAGGTTCTGTTCCTGGACCACTTCAACGACGACGCCGTCGAAGAGCTCGGCGGCATGAACGTCTTCTTTGTCATGAAGGACGGTTCCTTGGTAACTCCCGCGCTCAGCGGCACCATCCTCGAGGGCGTTACGCGCATGTCGGTGATCCAGGTGGCAAAGGACATGGGCCGCGAGGTTTCCGAGCGCAAGATCACCCTGGACGAGTGGCGCGACGGCGTTGCCTCCGGTGAGATCACTGAAGTATTCGCTTGCGGCACGGCAGCTGTGATCACGCCGATTGGTGTCCTCAAGGACGCAACCGAGTTCATCGGTGCCGAAGACGCCAAGGCCGGAGAAACCACCATGGCCATCCGCGAAAAGCTTCTGGGCATCCAGACCGGAACGGTCGAGGACACCCACGGCTGGCTGACCCGCCTGGTCTAGCCCTCGGCTTCCAAACACGGCTGAACCCACGACGGCGGCCGGTCACCTTTATCGCAAAGGTGACCGGCCGCCGTCGTGCTTCCCGCACGCTCGCTCACATCCCGCCGGTTTGCTGGTGACGCCCGATCACATCCCGCCGGTTTGACCGGAACGCTCGTGCACGTCCCGCCGGTTTGTCCGGAACGCTCGTGCACGTCCGGGTCGCTGGGCGGGGGTGTGATGGAGGGTTGGGGCGATGGGGCGGGGGTGTGATGGAGGGCTGGGGTGAAGCGGCGGGGATGTGATGGACGGTTGGAAGTAGTGCCAAGATGGGATGGTGACTTCTGAACCAATGGCGACTCCGGATGGCCCGTCCTCAACCGACGGCACCTCTTCCCTGAAGCGCAGCAGCGAGCTGACGCGCTTCCGGCTCGCTCCGAACCCTGGTCCCATGAGCCTGGATGGAACCAACTCCTACGTCATCGGTGTGCCGGGTTCCGGCCATGTGGCCGTTGTGGACCCGGGTCCGAGCGACGAAAAGCACCTGGCGGAGTTGGCAGCCGCCGGCGTGGTCGACGTCGTCCTCATCACCCACCGCCACGCGGACCACACCGAAGCATCCGCCCGCTTCCACGAACTCACTGGCGCACCCGTCCGGGCAGCCCTGGAAGAGCATTGCCACGGGGGAGAGAAGCTCAGCGACGGTGAGGTCCTGAACGCCGGCGGCGTCGAGATCCGGGTCCTGGCAACCCCCGGCCACACCTCGGATTCAGTCTGTTTCCACCTGCCGGGGGACGGGCCGCACGGGTCGGTCCTCACCGGCGACACCATTCTTGGCCGTGGCACCACGGTGCTGGACTATCCGGATGGCCGGCTGGGGGACTACCTTAACAGCCTGGACCGCCTCGAAGCCCTCGGCGCGGCAACCCTGCTGCCGGCCCACGGCCCGGTTCTGCCCGCCGTCGATGAGAAGTGCCGTGAATACCGCAATCATCGCCAGCAGCGCCTGGACCAGATCCGGGCAGCCCTGGAGCAGGTTGGCGGGGACGCCACCATTGCCCAGGTCACGGACGTTGTCTACGCCGACGTCGATCCTTCCGTCCGGTGGGCGGCTGAGACGTCGGTCGCGGCGCAGCTTGATTACCTCCGAAGCTAGGCCGTGACTGTAGGCTTGAGCCCATGCGTATCGCCCGGTTTGTAGTTGATTCTGATCCCCTTTACGGCGTTGTCGAAGGCGAGCCCGGCAGTGAGGAAATCACTGTCATCAACGGCGACCCTTTCTTCAACGGCGTCGAACGTACCCACGTGAAGCACAAGCTGGAAGACGTTCGGCTCCTGGCTCCGATCATTCCGCGCAGCAAGGTCATTGGCGTTGGCCGCAACTTCGCTGAGCACGCTGCGGAACTCGGCAATGAAGTACCCCAGCAGCCGTTGCTTTTCCTCAAGCCGAACACCTCGGTGATCGGTCCGAACGATCCCATCGTCCTGCCCGAGTTCTCGGAGGAAGTCTCCTTCGAAGCTGAGCTGTGCGTCGTGATCGGCCGCATTTGCAAGGACGTTCCGGAAGACCGCGTGGACGATGTCATCTTCGGGTACACCTGCGGTAACGACCTCACGGCCCGCGATGTCCAGAAGACGGACCTCCAGTGGGCGCGCGCGAAGGGCTTCGACACCTCGGCACCGCTTGGGCCGTGGATCGAAACAGAGCTCGACCATGAAGACCTCTCCATCCAGGGCCGGCTGAACGGCGAGATTCGCCAGGATGGCAGTACCAACCAGATGATCCGCGGCGTTCGCGAGCTCGTGTCGATCGTCTCGCACGCATTCACCTTGCTCCCTGGGGACGTCATCATGACTGGAACCCCGGCCGGCGTCGGTCTTGTCAGCGAAGGTGACCGTTTCGAGGTCGAGATCGAAGGCATCGGACGCCTGTCCAACCCGGTCGTCCGCCGCTAGGCTGCGCACCGGCAAAGCACGACGGCGGTAGTCGCCTTTCGCACGAAAGGCCGCTGCCGCCGTCGTCCTCTTTAATCCGGGAAACCGAGGCGATGCCAAGCGGTAAAGTTGGAACTACTATGACTACTGCTTCTGCGTCGAACGCTGCCTCCAGCGCCATCCCTGCCGTCAACGCCGAGACCCCGGTCCGCGTCCGCTTCTGCCCGTCACCGACCGGCACTCCGCACGTTGGCCTGATCCGCACCGCCCTGTTCAACTGGGCCTACGCCCGCCACACCGGTGGCAAGCTGATCTTCCGCATTGAGGACACGGACTCTGCCCGCGACAGCGAGGAAAGCTACCACCAGCTGCTTGATGCCCTGAAGTGGCTCGGCATCAACTGGGATGAGGGCGTTGAAGTCGGGGGTCCGCACGAGCCGTACCGCCAGTCGCAGCGCGGCGATATTTACCAGGACGTCATCGCCAAGCTTAAGGCCGGGGGACACGTCTACGAGTCGTACTCCACTCCGGACGAGATCGAAGCCCGCCACAAGGCTGCCGGCCGTGATCCCAAGCTGGGTTACGACGGTTTCGACCGCCACCTGACCGAAGAGCAGCTTGCCCAGTTCAAGGCCGAAGGCAGGGAAGCCGTCCTGCGCCTGCGCATGCCGGACGAGGACCTGACGTTCAACGACCTCGTCCGTGGCGAGATCACCTTCAAGGCCGGCTCGGTGCCCGACTTCGCAGTGGTCCGGGCCAACGGAGCTCCGCTCTACACCTTGGTGAACCCGGTGGATGATGCGCTCATGGGAATCACCCACGTCCTGCGCGGGGAAGACCTCCTGAGCTCCACGCCGCGCCAGATCGCTTTATACCGTGCGCTGTACGCAATCGGTGTGGCCGAGTACATGCCGGAGTTCGGCCACTTGCCGTACGTAATGGGCCAGGGCAACAAGAAGCTCTCCAAGCGCGATCCCGAGTCCAGCCTGTTCCTCCACCGCGAACGAGGCTTCATCCCGGAGGGCCTCCTTAATTACCTCTCGCTCCTTGGCTGGTCGCTCAGCGCGGACGAAGACATCTTCACGGTCGAGCAGCTCGTGGCCAACTTCGACATCCACGATGTCCTGGGCAACCCGGCACGCTTTGACCTGAAAAAGGCCGAGGCCATCAACGGAACCCACGTCCGGATGCTCGCGCCCGAGGACTTCAAGGAGCGGCTGGTTCCCTACCTGCGCGCTGCCGGATTCGTCGGCGAGATCCTCACCCCCCGGCAGGAAGAGATCCTTGCCGAGGCGGCACCGCTGGTCCAGGAGCGCATTACCCTGCTCGGCGAGGCTCCGGAAATGCTTGCCTTCCTGTTCAAGGCCGATGACGCCATCGACATCGCTGACGACGCCCGCAAGGGTCTTCCCGCGAACCTCGAGGAAGTTCTGGACGCAGCCCTGGCCGCTCTGGATCCCATCGAAGAATGGACGGCGGAGAACATCCAGACCGCACTGAAGCAGGCGCTGGTGGAAGATTTGGGCATCAAGCCCCGCGCTGCCTTCGGACCTGTGCGGACGGCGATCTCGGGCCGCCGGATTTCCCCGCCTCTGTTCGAGTCCATGGTGATTTTGGGCAAGGATTCCTCCCTGGCCCGCGTTCGCGCTTTCCGCGGCTAGGAGCAGCACCCGTCATGGCTATTGCAACTTCCTTTGGCACCATCCGCGGTGTCCTCTTCGACATCGATGACACTTTGGTGGACCTCGAATACGCCATGACGACCGCGTTGCGTGATGTCAGCGAACATCTCCTGCCCGGCCTGGACCAGGCCGGGTGGGTGAAGTTCGGCCGCATCTTCACGCATGAAACCACCCACTTCTATGACCGGTACCTGGCCGGGGAGCTGACCTTCAACGAGCAGAGGCTGCTCCGGGGGCGCGCTGCTTTGGGTCACTTTGGCGTGGACCTCGAAGAAGGCGAGGAGTCGCAGGCCTGGGTGGCTGAGTACCACAAGCGGCAGACGGCCTACGTGAGGGCCTTCAGCGACGTCGAAGAAGTCCTGGACGCCCTGGATGCTGCCGGCGTCCCTTATGGGGCGGTGAGCAACAACGTCCACGACTACCAGCGCGCGAAGCTTGATGGCGCGGGCCTGGAAAGAATCAGGATCCTGGTCGGCACCGACACCGTGGGTGTCGCCAAGCCGGATCCTGCGATTTATCTCGAGGGTGTGCGCCTCCTGGGCACCACTGCGGGGGAGACCCTTTACGTAGGCGACAACCGCCTGCTCGACGCCGACGGCGCGACGGCGGCCGGCCTGGTTGGCGTGTGGCTCAACAGGGTGGGCGAAGAGGTGGAGGAATTCACCGGCCGCCAGGTGGATTCGCTCCGGCAGCTCCTGGCCAAG
This sequence comes from Paenarthrobacter sp. NPDC057355, assembly GCF_042667405.1. Lineage (NCBI taxonomy): Bacteria > Bacillati > Actinomycetota > Actinomycetes > Micrococcales > Micrococcaceae > Paenarthrobacter > Paenarthrobacter sp. NPDC057355. The sequence continues at coordinate 28,432 of NZ_JBHVAL010000019.1, forward strand.
GCCCCTGCGACCGCCTGATTTTCCGTGTGATGCAGGTAACGCCCTATCGATTTGTGCAGGTGGCAAGACTCCGGTAGAGTCATTACTCGTGCTGAGGGGCACGGAGGGAAAAGCCAAGGGAAACCGGGGCGAGGAACTCCGGTCCGAAAGTCACTTTGGGATATGGTGTAATTGGCAACACTACGGTTTCTGGTACCGTCATTCTAGGTTCGAGTCCTGGTATCCCAGCTCTGAAAATCCGCGTGGATACGCTGGAAATTCGGAAGTTCCAAGCCGCGAAAGCGATTTGGAGCAGAGCTGAAAGTATGAAATACTCATTCAGCTTGATCGCCGGAAACGGTGATAGAAAAGTGCAAGGCCCCATCGTATAGCGGCCTAGTACGCCGCCCTCTCACGGCGGTAACGCGGGTTCGAATCCCGCTGGGGTCACAAGCAAATCCCCCGGAACTCTGGTTCCGGGGGATTTCTTTTTGCCCTTTGCGCCTGCCCCTCGCTCCTACGGGAGCCGGGGCTGGCATGATGATGCTGTGACTGCACACCAAGACCCGTCAGCTTCCCGGGCAAGCCCAGAGCCGCGCGCCGTCCCTCAAGGGGCGGCGGCCGCCGTCGGGACCCTGGAAGCTGCCCGTGCCGAACTCGCTGCCACTGCCCTTCCCCTTGCAGTGCCTGAGGTGCACGAAGCCCGCCAATGGATCCGGGAATCTTTGGCGCAGCTGGACGATTACATCATTCCCCGTTACCGCAGCCTGGACGCGCCGCTGCTGGCCGTCGTCGGCGGTTCAACCGGGGCAGGGAAGTCCACGTTGGTCAACGGCCTGGTGGGCTTTCCCGTGACGCGGGCGGGGGCGATCAGGCCCACAACCCGCCAGCCGATCCTGCTGCACCACCCCAAGGACGCTGAGTGGTTCGAAGGGCAACGGATTCTGCCCGGCCTGCAGCGGATCCGCGGGACGGTGTCGTCGGTTCCCGTTCCGGCCAACCAGGCAGGCGCGGCTCCCGATCCGCAGGCGATCACGTCGTTGGTGCTGGCCGCGCACGACACGGTGCCCCAAGGCATAGCGCTCCTGGACGCCCCGGATGTGGACTCCATCTCCGACGACAACCGCCGGCTGGCGGGGCAGTTGCTGGCTGCCGCGGACCTTTGGATCTTTGTCACCACCGCCAACCGCTATGCCGACGCCGTTCCGTGGCGGCTGCTTCTGGACGCGGCTTCGCGGGACATCACCGTAGCCGTGGTCCTGGACCGCGTGCCGCCGGCGGCGGAGGAGGAAGTCAGGACCGATTTGCAGGCGATGCTGGACCGGCAAGGACTCGGCGAAGCGAAGCTCTTCGTTGTGCCGGAGAGCGCCCTGGACGGGCTGGGCATGCTCCCGGCGGAATCGGTGGAACCCCTGCGGCTGTGGCTGGGAGCTCTTGCTGCCGATGCGTCCGGGCGTGCAGACGTCGCCCGTCGGACACTCAACGGTGCGGTGAAAGCGGTGAGCCATCGACTGGAGGGCGTTGCCGCAGCCGCGAGTGCGCAGGAAACCGCAGCACGTGACCTCGGGCGTTCGTGCGAGGAGGAATATGAACACGCACTGGCCCGCATTCTGGATGCTACGAAGGACGGGGCACTGTTGCGCGGCGAAGTACTTGCCCGGTGGCAGGACTTCGTGGGAACGGGGGAGTTCTTCCGCAGCCTTGAACAGAACATCGGACGCATGCGGGACCGGATGGGCGCCTTCTTCCGCGGCGAACCGGCTCCGGCAGTGAAGGTGGAGACCGCTATCGAGACAGGACTCCAGGCCGTGATTTTGGACGAAGCCGCAAATGCGGCCGAAAACGTCGACAGGCGTTGGCGCTCGGATCCTGCGGGCCGCCAGCTCCTTGGTACCGATGACCTGTCCGGGACCAGCGAGGGCTTTGACGCCAAGGCAGCGGCGGCCATTCGCACCTGGCAGGAGGGATTGATGGAGATGATCCGCACCCAAGGCCAGGGCAAGCGTACCCAAGCCCGGTGGCTGTCCTTCGGCGTCAACGGACTGGGTGCTGCCCTCATGGTGGTGGTGTTCTCCATGACGGCCGGACTTAGCGGCCTGGAGATCGGCATCGCCGGTGGGACCGCTGTGGTCGGCCAGAAGCTGCTGGAAGCAGTGTTCGGTGAGGACGCGGTCCGTCGCCTGGCCCAGCAGGCCAGGCAAGATCTGCATACACAGTGCCAGCGCCTCCTGGATGAAGAGCGGCATCGCTTCCTCAGCAGGATCGAGGCTGCCGCGACAGGCTCCGGCGAAGACCTGCTCAGGCGTGCCAAGGCCCTCCGTCGGCTGGCAGGGGCCGCATGAGCCGCCACAGCCAGGTTCGCGAATCATCCCAACTGCAGCGAAAGCTCGAAGCCCTCAACAATGCCCGGGAACTGGCCGAGGGGGTCCTTCCGGATCAGGACCTCCAATCTGTCTACGACGTCCTGGAGCGGGCGGCATCGCGGCGCTCCTTGTCGGCAGGGCACACCGTGGTGGGGTTCTTCGGTGCTACCGGCAGCGGAAAGTCCTCGTTGTTCAACGCCGTGTCCGGAAGCGAGCTTGCCTCCGCTACTGCGCGCAGGCCTACGACGTCCCAGCCCTTGGCGGGTATCTGGGGCGAAGAGGGCAGTGGTCCACTTCTTGATTGGTTGGGGGTCAAGGATCGCCACGTGCTGCCGGCAGTGCCGGGATTCGCCGAGGCCGACGCCGGGCTGGTGCTCCTTGATCTGCCGGATTTCGACTCGACACGTTTGGAAAACCGGGAAATTGTCCAGCGCATGGTCGGGATGGTGGATGTCCTGGTGTGGGTCATGGACCCCCAGAAATACGCCGATGCAGCGGTGCACAACGAGTTTCTCCGCCCGATGGCCTCCCACGGCGCTGTCACCTTGGTCGTCCTGAACCAGGTGGACAAACTCAGCGCCCCCGATGCTGCCGCAGTCATGGACTCCTTGAAGGGGATACTTGCGCGCGACGGCCTGGAAAAGGTCCGTGTCATCGGTGCGTCAGCCCTAACGGGCGACGGCGTGCCAACCGTCCGTGCCGCCATCAGAAACGTCGTGGTTCAGCGGGCCGCCACCACGCAGCGCCTGGCTGCCGATGTTGCCAGGGCTGCCGCCGGATTGGCCGAGGTGTCCGGAGACGGAGAAGCACAGGGCATCACCAGTGGCGCCAAGTCCCGCCTTGCCTCGGAATTGGCGACGGCGGCCAACGTACCGGTGGTGGTGGATGCGGTCCAGCGTTCCTTCCGGAGGGAATCGGCGCGCAGGACCGGGTGGCCCGTGACGCGATGGTTGCTGCGGTTCCGTCCCGACCCCCTGCGGAGGCTGAACCTGGGGCGAAACGACACCAAACCCGAGCTGAGCCGGACGTCCTTGCCCCCGGCGGGCGCGCCGCAGCGTGCGCGGACGGACGCAGCCGTCCGGGATTTTGCCGATGAGGCTTCTTCCGGCGCTCCCGGTCCCTGGCGTGCGGCAATCCGTGCAACCGCACGTGACGGCCGTGAGCAGCTGCCGGATGCGCTGGACCAGGCCATCGCCGGAACAGACCTGAAAACGGCGAAGCGTCCTTTGTGGTGGCTGCTGTTCAACACGCTGCAGTGGATCGCGCTCCTGTTGGCCGTCGGCGGACTTGGCTGGCTCGGAGTCCTGGCGGCCCTGGGCTACTTCCAGATGCCCGTGCCGGAGGTTCCGCGGACCGAAGGATGGCCGTGGCCCACGCTGATGGTGGCCGGGGGAGTAGCGCTGGGGGTGCTGCTGGCGATTGCCGGACGCGTATTGGGTGGCTGGGCGGCACGAATCAGGGCAACGGGGGCGTCGAAACGTTTGCGGGCTGCCGTGGCGGTGGTAGCTGAGCAACGGATCGTCGAACCCGTGGAGGTGGAAATCACGCGGTTGAAGGCCTTCAACGCGGCGCTGAAAGCTGCCCGCCGGGACTAGAAGCTGCCCGCCGGACTAGAGTGCTGCGGCCGCGTCCCTGACCTTGACCAGGGTCCGGAGGTTCCGGGTGGTGGTGCTTGCCTTGTACCGCGGTTTGGCGGACAGCTTGCTGAACGGGCTGTCCAACGTCCCGCCGGCAGGGGCCAACCAGGCCATCGCCTCCGGGCCCAGGCGTGTCTGTTCCACGCCATCCAACGTCTTACCGGCGTCAAATAGCTCATCGAGCATGTCACTGTCCGAGGCCAGGGTGATGTAGCTGTGGGTCGACTTGTCGTCGGCCGGGTAGGGGCAGGCCTCGACCAGCTGGGCCACGCGGTCCGCTGTCAGGACTACCACCCAGGCGTCATAGCCAAAGGAGTCCCTAAGGCACTTCTCGAATTGTGCCTTGACGTCCTTGGCGCCGAGCCCGCTTTGCAGCACGACGTTTCCGCTGGCCAGCAGGGTCTTCAATTTGGAAAACGGGTAGTCCTGGAGCGCGGCCTTGAGATCGGCCATCTTGATGTTGATACCGCCCACATTGATGCCCCGCAGGAACACGGCGTAGCTTTCCATGGCTAGTCGTTGTTCTTCCGCAACGCCTCAGTCAGGACCCGCGCTGCATTGCAGACGACTTCGGCATGCAGGCGGCCGGGCTGGCGGGTGAGCCGTTCGATCGGGCCCGAAATCGACACCGCGGCAATGACACGGCCGGAGGGCCCGCGCACCGGTGCTGAAACAGAGGCGACCCCAGGCTCGCGTTCGCCGAGGCTCTGACCCCAGCCCCGGCGTCGTACTCCTGCCAGTACGGTAGGCGTGAACCGGGCGTTCTGCAGTCCTTCCAAGAGGCGGTCGTGGTCCTCCCACGCCAGCAGCACCTGGGCGGCCGAGCCGGCCTTCATGGACAATTGGGTGCCGACCGGGATGGTGTCGCGGAGGCCGATGGGACGCTCTGCCGAGGCCACGCAGACGCGCCAGTCGCCTTGGCGGCGGAAGATCTGGGCGCTTTCTCCGGTCGCGTCCCGGAGCTGGATGAGTACGGGGCCAGCGGAGGCGATCAGGCGGTCTTCGCCGGCGGCGGAGGCGAGCTCAACGAGACGGCTTCCCAGGACGAAGCGTCCTTGGATGTCGCGGCTCACCAGGCGGTGGTGGACCAGCGCCAAGGCAAGGCGGTGAACTGTAGGGCGGGCGAGTCCGGTGGCTGCTACGAGCTGCGCAAGTGTCGTTGGTCCGGCCTCCAGGGCATCAAGCACTTGGGCCGCTTTATCAATGACACCGACTCCACTAGAATTGTCCATGTAATGATATTGCCGTCTCATTATCTGAGATGCAAGTTGTTTCGCTGGCCTATTTCGCAGCGGTGCTGCTTCAGTGGATGTAGAACAACCAACAGTGAAGGGAGCAGGCCGTGGGAAAGACACTGGCCGAGAAAGTCTGGGACGCGCACGTGGTGCGCAAGGGTGAAGGCGAAGGAGCCAACGCCCAGCCCGATCTTCTCTTCATTGACCTCCACCTCGTCCACGAAGTGACGTCGCCGCAAGCCTTCGAAGGCCTGCGTCTGGCCGGCCGCAAGCTGCGCCGCGTCGACCTGACCATCGCCACCGAGGACCACAACACTCCCACGCTGGATATCGACAAGCCGATTGCCGACCTCACCAGCCGCACGCAGATCGAAACGCTGCGCGCCAACTGCAAAGAGTTCGGTGTGCGCCTGCACTCGCTGGGTGACAAGGAACAGGGCATCGTGCACGTCGTGGGCCCGCAGCTGGGCTTGACCCAGCCGGGCATGACTGTGGTCTGCGGCGACTCGCACACCTCCACGCACGGCGCCTTCGGTGCACTGGCCATGGGCATCGGCACCTCCGAGGTCGAGCACGTCATGGCTACCCAGACTCTGTCCCTGAAGCCGTTCAAGACCATGGCGATCAACGTCGAGGGAACATTGCGTCCGGGCGTCACCGCAAAAGACATCATCCTGGCCGTCATCGCCAAGATCGGTACCGGCGGTGGCCAGGGCTATGTCCTGGAATACCGCGGTTCGGCCATCCGCGCGCTGTCCATGGATGCGCGCATGACCATCTGCAACATGTCCATCGAGGCCGGCGCACGTGCCGGCATGGTCGCTCCGGACCAGACCACCTTCGAGTACATGAAGGGCCGTCCGCACGCGCCGCAGGGCGCTGACTGGGACGCCGCCGTCGAGTACTGGAACACGCTTCACACCGATGCGGACGCGACGTTCGACGTCGAGGTGGACCTGGATGCCGACACGCTGGAACCGTTCGTGACCTGGGGAACCAATCCGGGCCAGGGTGTTTCCCTGTCCGCAAAGGTCCCGTCCCCGGAAGACTTCGGCGACGAAAACGCCAAGCTGGCCGCTGAGCGCGCACTGACCTACATGGGCCTGGAAGCTGGAACGCCCATGAAGGACATCCGGGTGGATACCGTCTTCCTGGGTTCGTGCACCAACTCCCGCATCGAGGACCTGAGCGCAGCCGCGGACATTATCCGCGGCCGTGAGAAGGACCCGAACGTGCGCATGCTGGTGGTTCCCGGTTCGGCCCGTGTCCGTTTGGAAGCCGAAGCCATGGGCCTGGACAAAGTGTTCAAGGACTTCGGTGCCGAGTGGCGTTTCGCCGGTTGCTCCATGTGCCTGGGCATGAATCCGGACCAGTTGGCACCGGGGGAGCGTTGTGCCTCGACGTCCAACCGCAACTTCGAAGGCCGGCAGGGCAAGGGCGGACGCACGCACCTGGTCTCGCCCGTCGTCGCCGCAGCCACCGCCATCCGCGGAACGTTGAGCTCGCCGTCGGACCTTGAACCGGCGTCGGCCGGAACGCTGACCGGAACCGCAGTCTAGGAGGACCCCCATGGAAAAATTCACGACCCACACCGGCATCGGGGTCCCGCTGCGCCAGAGCAACGTCGACACCGACCAGATCATCCCCGCTGTCTACCTCAAGCGCATCACCCGCACCGGCTTCGAGGACGCCCTCTTCGCCGGATGGCGCAAAGACGAGTCCTTCATCCTTAACCAGGCTCCGTTCAATGCCGGTTCCGTCCTGGTGGCCGGTCCGGACTTCGGCACGGGCTCCTCCCGTGAGCACGCCGTGTGGGCGCTGAAGGACTACGGGTTCAAGGCCGTCCTGTCCTCGCGGTTCGCTGACATCTTCCGCGGCAACTCCGGCAAGCAGGGCCTGCTCGCTGCTGAGGTTGCGCAGGACGACATCGAGCTCATCTGGAAGGTCCTGGAAAACAATCCGGGTACCGAGGTCAAGGTGGACCTGGTGTCCAAGACGGTTGAATGCGGAAACGTCGTGGCACCGTTCGAGATCGACGACTACACCCGCTGGCGCCTTCTGGAAGGCCTGGACGACATTGGCCTGACCCTCCAGCACGAAGAAGACATCACCGCTTACGAAGCCACCCGGCCCTCGTTCAAGCCGCGGACTCTCCCGGCGAAAGTGGACGCCGTCTGACAGCTGACGGATCAGTGGAAATTACGCTGGCAGAGGACCGCCGAACCCCTTCGAAAGGGTCCGGCGGTCCTTTTTTGCGCTGGTTTTGCCGAGATCGGATCCGGGTGCCGCGGGGCGGGTCCATTTCGGTTCGGTAACGTGAGCTTCTATGCTTAGCTGGAGCCTTTGTCAGTTTGGGGGGCGAGTAGTCGTGAGGAAACCGGTATAGATGAGTAGTGTTCTGACAATCCGCGGTGGCGTCCCGTTAACCGGACGAGTGACCGTTCGCGGTGCCAAGAACCTTGTGCCCAAGGCCATGGTGGCCGCGTTGCTGGGCAGTGAACCATCGGTGCTGAGGAACGTGCCGGAAATCAAGGATGTAGAGGTTGTCACCAGCCTCCTGCAGCTGCACGGAGTGACTGTCGTCAAGGATCCGGTGACGGGTGACCTCACCCTGGATCCCACGGAAGCCAAGACAGCGTCCAGCACGGCCATTGATGCGCATGCAGGGGACTCCCGCATTCCCATCCTGCTCTGCGGACCGCTGATCCACGCGATCGGCGAGGCCTTCATCCCTGACCTTGGCGGTTGCAAGATCGGCGACCGGCCCATCGATTACCACCTGAACGTGCTTCGTCAGTTCGGTGCCGTCGTGGAAAAGCGTCCGGGCGGCATCCACATTTCGGCCCCGCACGGCCTCCACGGTGCCAAGATTTCGCTTCCTTATCCGTCGGTGGGAGCTACCGAGCAGGTTTTGCTCAGCGCAACCCGCGCCGAAGGCATCACCGAGCTCATCGGTGCCGCTACCGAGCCGGAGATCATCGACCTGATCGCTGTCCTGCAGAAGATGGGCGCCATCATCAGCGTCCAGACGGACCGCACCATCCGTATCGAGGGCGTCAAGGACCTTCGCGGGTACAACCACCGTGCGCTCCCGGACCGGAACGAGTCAGCTTCCTGGGCCTCTGCTGCCTTGGTGACCCGTGGCGACATCTTCGTTGAAGGCGCCTCCCAGCGCGACATGATGACCTTCCTGAACACCTACCGAAAGGTCGGCGGCGGGATGGACATTGGCGATGACGGAATCCGCTTCTACCACCCTGGCGGAAAACTCACTCCGCTGGTCCTCGAAACAGACGTGCACCCTGGCTTCATGACCGACTGGCAGCAGCCGCTGGTCGTCGCATTGACACAGGCCGAGGGTGTGTCAATTGTCCACGAGACCGTCTACGAGAACCGCTTCGGGTTCACCGAAGCCCTCGCCCGGATGGGAGCGAACATCCAGGTGCACCGCGAGTGCCTTGGCAGCGTGCCGTGCCGCTTCGGCCAGCGCAACTTCCTCCACTCAGCCGTGATCTCCGGCCCCACCCCACTCCGGGGTACGGACATCGACATTCCGGACCTTCGCGGCGGCTTCAGCCACCTCATTGCGGCCTTGGCTGCAACGGGAACATCCAAGGTGACCGGGATCGATATCATCAACCGCGGGTACGAGCGCTTCACGGAGAAGCTGGCCGCACTGGGCGCCGATTTCGACATCACCACCATCAAGTAGCGGGGGATCCTTTGAAGGAATCGGCCACGAGCCGTGCCGTGTTCATGTTGCTGGCGGGTATTGCACGCCCGGCAATGAACCTGTTGATGGCCAGGAAGTGGGAAGGCCTGGAGAATCTTCCTGCCGGTGGATTCATCGCGGTGCCCAACCACTGCACTGAGATTGATCCCATCGTCGTTGGCCACATGGTGTACAACCAGAAGCGCCCGCCGCACTTCCTGGCAAAGTCGGGGCTCTTCAAGGTGCCCGTGCTGGGTGGACTGTTGCGCGCCACGAATCAGATTCCGGTTGAACGCTCGACGGCGGGAGCGAACCGCTCGCTGCAACTGGCCAAGGAGGTGGTGGACGCCGGTGGCGCCATCATCATCTATCCGGAAGGTACGCTCACGCGCGATCCCGAACTGTGGCCGATGAAGGGCCACACCGGGGCTGCCCGCCTGGCATTGCAGACCGGAGCGCCCGTGGTTCCCGTTGCGCACTGGGGTGCGCAGGAGGTGTTCCCCAGGTACGCCAAGCGTTTCCATGTGTTCCCGCGCAAGACTGTCCGGGTCCTGGTGGGCAAGCCGGTGGATTTGAGTTCCTTCGTTGACCGGCCGCTGGACCGCGGCACCCTCACCGAAGCCACCGACGTCATCATGGACGCCATCACCTCGCTCCTGGAAACGCTCCGCGGCGAAGCAGCGCCTGCTGAGCGATGGGACCCCGCGCTCCACAAGCAGAGCAAGCATGGCCGGCTCATTGAAGGTGCGCCAACCGAAGCCGAGGACCCGGAGGCTGGAAAGTGACCGTGATCGGGAGCGCGGGCTTCGTTCCCACCACAGTTGCCGTGCTGGGTGCAGGGTCCTGGGGCACCACGTTTGCGAAAATCCTTGCCGACGCAGCCGAAGCCGCCGGTATCGAGCGCCGCATCCGCATCTGGGGACGCCGCGCAGAGGTAGTGGAGCAGATCAACTCAGCCCACCGCAATGAGCAGTACTTGAAGGACATTGAGTTGCCTGCGTCCATCACCGCTTCCACTGACGTGGAAGAAGTGCTCAAGGATGCCACCTTGGTGGTCCTCGCTGTACCGGCGCAGTCGTTGAGGCCCCAACTCGGTGACTGGAAAGCGTTGTTGGCCGCCGACGCCGTTGTGGTCTCCCTCATGAAGGGCCTGGAACTGGGCACGGATGCCCGCATGAGCGAAGTGATTGCCCAGGAGCTTGGTCTTCCGGAGTCGCGTGTCGCTGTGGTGTCCGGACCCAACCTGGCCATGGAGATTGCCCGCGAGCAGCCAACAGCCTCCGTTGTGGCCTGCAGCGACGCCGACACAGCCGCTGCGATTGCCCTGTGCTGCACTGCGCCCTACTTCCGGCCTTACACCAGCACTGACGTTGTCGGTGTGGAAATCGGCGGCATCGTCAAGAACGTCATCGCTTTGGCGGTGGGGATCTGTGAAGGCCGCCAAATGGGCGATAACACCAAGGCCTCGGTCATTACCCGCGGCCTCGCCGAGACGTCGCGGCTGGCTCTGGCCATGGGTGGCGATGCCCACACGATGGCTGGACTTGCCGGGCTGGGCGACCTTGTAGCCACTTGCTCGTCGGCGCTCTCGAGGAATCACACCGCCGGACGGCTGCTCGGTGAAGGGCTGAGCCTGGAGCAGGTGGCGGAAGAGATGACGCAAACTGCCGAAGGCATCAAGTCCGGCCCTGCGGTGCATGAACTGGCGGGGAAGTTGAACGTTGAAATGCCCATCACCGCGGCGGTAGTGGCCGTGCTTGAGGGCAGAATGTCCGTTGATGACCTGGGGCCGCGACTGCTGGCCCGGGCACTGAAGTCCGAAGGCGACTACTGATGGTGATTGAAGAACCCGCAGCCGTGAAGGCCAAACCCCGCGTGGCGATCCTTTTCGGCGGCCGCTCGAGCGAGCACGCTGTCAGTTGCGTTACGGCCGCTGGTGTCATGGGCGCCATCGACACGAACAAGTACGAGGTCATCCCGATCGGCATCGCCAAGTCCGGTCAATGGGTTTTGGCATCGGGCGACACCAGCCAGTGGTCCTTGAGTTCGACGTCCCTTCCCGAGGTTGCGGCGTCGGGCAAAACCGTCACGCTGGCCGAGATCGGCGGCGAACACCAGTTGATCGTCACAGAGCCCAATGCCGTTCCGCAGGAATTGGGCAGCGTGGACGTGGTGTTTCCCCTGCTGCACGGTCCATGGGGCGAGGACGGCACCATCCAGGGCCTCCTTGAATTGTCCGACACGCGTTATGTCGGCGCCGGTGTGCTGGCCTCCGCAGTGGGAATGGATAAGCACTTCATGAAGGTGGTCTTCGAGGCCGCCGGACTGAAGGTAGGTCCCTACATAGCCGTGACGGACCGCGAATGGATGACCGACCCCGAAGCTGTCCGCAAACGCGTGGACAAGCTCGGATTCCCGGTGTTCGTCAAGCCGGCACGTGCGGGTTCCTCCATGGGTATTTCCAAGGTTGATTCGCTGGAAGGCCTGGATGCCGCCGTCGAAGAGGCGCGCCGCCACGACCTGAAGCTGGTCATCGAGGCCGGGATCATTGGACGTGAGATCGAATGCGCCGTCCTGCAGGGACGCGGGACCGATGTGCCTCGCACCTCCATGCCGGGTGAGATCGCCGTCGCTGCCGGGGAACACCAGTTCTACGACTTCGCTGCAAAGTATGTCGAGGACGGCGCGGCTGCCCTCAGCTGCCCGGCCGACATGCCGGATGAAGCAATCGCAAGGGTCAGGGAGTTGGCCGCGGTCGCCTTCGACGCCGTGGGTGCCGAAGGCCTCAGCCGTGTGGACTTCTTCTACACTCCTGCGGGCGAGCTGATCATCAATGAGATCAACACCATGCCCGGCTTCACTCCCAAGAGCATGTACCCGCAGATGTGGGCTGCCTCCGGACTGGGCTACGCAGAGCTCATCGACGAACTCATCCACTTGGCACTGACTCGGAAAACGGGCCTGCGCTAGATCGCGCCTATTTGCTGGAGGGCAGGTTCTGCAGGTCTTCCTGGCCGACGCACTTGCCGGTCGCCTTGATTTTTCCCACGGCGGCCGCGAGCTCGGTCAGGACGGTTGCGGAACTGATGTTCGCCGATTCCAACTTGACCGGATCGATCAGGATCTCCGTGGCCGGTACACGGCCGAAAGTGGTCAGCGTGTAGACAGGATCGCCTTCCTTGATGACCCAGTCGATGTCATTGACGCTGACGCAGCGGTCCGTGGTGGGGCCGGGGACGTTCACGCCGCAGCGGAGGATGACCTGCGAGGGATCCCCCCAGGCAGCCGTGGCCTGGCTGTTGGTCTTGCGGAGCGCAGCATCGCCGATCTTGTCGGGCAACGCCACCATCATGGGGGCGCAGGCGGGGTTGGCGGCGTCCGCGGCGGCGGTCACGTCAACAGCAGGTGAGCAGGCCGACAAAGCGAGGACGGATGCGGAGGCCAGGGAAACGGCCACAGCAGTCTTGCGGAGGGTCTTTCGATGCATCCCTCCAGCCTATCCCGCATGCAGCGGCCGAACCGGCGCGGGTAGCCCCGGTCACATTGCCGTGCGGCCGGCGCCCGATCGCTGCGTCGTTATGCTGTCAGGGGTTCGCGATAGCGTAGAGCCGTGCCTGCAGAACAACTGACCGTCCAAGACCTTTCGGAGTCCGAGCTTCTTGCCCGGATCTTTCCCCGCCTGAACAGCAGCGCCGGCGTTCTGCTGGGACCCGGCGATGATGCTGCCCTCATAGCTGCTCCGGATGGCCGCACCCTGATTTCCATCGACACCCAAACGCAGGACCAGGATTTCAGGCTTCAGTGGAACAACGGTTACAGGACCACCGGGTATGACGTTGGGTGGAAGGCTGCGGCGCAGAATCTCAGTGACATCAATGCCATGGGCGGCAGCGCTGCTTCGCTTGTGGTGAGCCTGACCATGCCGCCGTCCACGCCGGTTGAGTGGGTGGAGGCTTTCGCGGATGGGCTGACCGCGGCCATCGTGGGGTTGGGTGCCCCGGATTGCTCGGTTGCCGGGGGTGACCTTGGGCGCGGCCGTGAGTTGGCGGTGACCGTCGCCGTCGTCGGGACGCTTGCCGGAATGGCGCCTGTGCTGCGCTCCGGTGCCAGGGCGGGCGACGTCGTAGCTGTTGCCGGGACGTTGGGGCTGGCGGCCGCTGGCTGGGCGTTGCTTGAAAGCGATGTTCCTTTTGAAAGCCTCAACGAAGAGCTGAAGACCTTCGTGGAGCGCCAATGCAGGCCGTTGCCGCCGTTGGCGGCGGGCCCGCTTGCTGCCCAGGCCGGCGCAACCTCCATGTTGGATATCTCCGACGGATTACTGCGCGACGGCGGCCGTCTCGCCACTGCCAGCGGCGCCGTGCTCGATTTCGATCCCCTTGTGCTGAAAAAGTATGCCGCCAAGCTGGAACCGGCAGCCTCATTGCTGGGCCGGGATGCGATGCCCTGGGTCCTGGGCGGGGGAGAGGACCATGGCTTGCTGGCTACGTTCCCAGCAGGAATTCAGCTGCCGCAGGGCTTCACTGCGATAGGCTCAGTTCAAGCCGTTGTCGAGCCGACAGGCAGCGGCGTCCGGATCGCCGGGCATGCTGCTGACACCGTTGGATGGGATCACTTTGCAGACTAAGATCGCCGCGAATGCGCACGCCATGAAACGTTGGCTCGGCAAGGCGGAAGTGGTCCTCGGAAACCACAGTGACCGCCTCAATGCGATCAACATCTTTCCCGTCGCCGACGGAGACACGGGAACCAACCTGTACCTCACAGTACGTGCTGCGGCCTCCGCTTTGGAGGCAACGGCTTCCGACACCGCCGAAACCGCCCATGATGTCGGCGCCGTGCTTTCGAAGGCCGGCCAAGTTGCTATGGAGCAGGCGCGGGGCAATTCGGGAACCCTGTTTGCGGTCTTCCTGTGCGCCGCAGCCGAGCCTTTGGCAGGCAAGACCAGGCTCAGTGCACCGCTTCTGGCCACGGCTCTGAACAGGGCCCAAATCCGTGCCTGGTCAGCACTGAGCGAACCTGTGGCTGGAACCATGCTGTCCGTCCTGGAAGCCGCTGCTCATGCTGCACAGCGGGTAGACGCTGAACAAGACGGCGATGACAGCAACCATGCGCTCGGACTGTCACTGGATGCCGTGGTGGATGCGGCCTACCAGGCCGTTCTTCGCACCGAGGATGAGCTGGTCCAGCTGCAGGAGGCGCACGTGGTCGACGCCGGCGGCGTGGGCATGCTGCTGGTGCTGGATTGCCTCCGGTCGGCTGTACTGGGCGAGGAACTGCAGGATGAGCTCCTGGACGACCTCCATGGCTATAAGCTGCAGGATCCGCACATTCATGAGCACATGCCTGCCGATGACGGCGTGGAGGTCATGTGCACCATCAGCCTTTCCCCGCTCAACGCCGCCATCCTGCGCCAACGGCTGGATGAGATGGGGGATTCGGTCATCATGAGCCAAGTTGGCGGGGCCCAGCCCAACGACGATGACGACGAAGAATCCATAACGGAAGCAAGCTACCGGTGGCGTGTCCATGTCCACGTCCCCGACCCCGCTCCTGCCGTCGAACTGATCCGTTCGCTGGGTGAACCCTCCGACATCGCCGTCAGCCAATTGGCCCTGCCGCGACATGATGAGCCGGACCTGCCACGGCATGAGTACTGAGCTGGAGCTGCCGCTGGAGCGCAGGATCGGCAAGAGGTCAGCGGCGGTCATCGAGAAACACCTCGGACTCAAAACCTGCGGTGCCCTGTTGAACTACTTTCCAAGGCGATACCTGAGCCGCGGAGAACTGACTCCCATCAGCAAGCTGCCATTGGATGAGGAGGTCACGCTCATAGCCCGGGTTGTGTCCAACAGCACCCGGCAGATGCGCGCGCGGCGTGGCTCCATCACCGATATCGTCGTGACCGATGAGGCCGGTGGGGCCGGTGTTCCCGGGACGCTGAAGGTCAGCTTCTTCAATGGTTTCCGGGCGAAGGCGGAACTCCTGGCCGGTCGGCGGGCCATGTTTTCGGGTAAGGTCACCCGCTACGGTGGGTCTCTGGGCCTGACGAACCCGGACTTCCTTTTGCTGGACGAGGATCCGGAGGCCGAGGACTCCATGGACCCGGCCAAGCTCGCGGCGATGCCGATACCTGTGTACCCGGCTACAGCGAAGCTCACCAGTTGGTCCATCCATAAGGTGGTTGCTTCCCTGTTGCAAACCATGGACCTGGACGCGTTGGAGGACCCGATTCCCGGGCATATTGCCGTCAGGGACGGCCTGCTCAGCGTTGCCGGATCGTACCGCCTGATCCACTCGCCCGAGACACAGAAGGATTGGCAGCGGGCGCAGGAACGCTTCCGCTACCAGGAGGCTTTGGTCCTTCAAACTGCCCTGGCCCGCCGCCGTGCCCAGCTGGCGGCCGAAGAAGCCACCGCCCGGCGTCCCACGGCTGGCGGCTTGCTCAGCAGCTTCGACCGGAACCTGCCGTTTACCCTGACGGCCGGCCAATCCGCCGTCGGAAAGACGCTTGCCGAAGAGCTGGGCCGGGATACCCCCATGAACAGGCTCCTCCAGGGGGAAGTGGGATCCGGCAAGACCATCGTTGCCCTGCGCGCCATGCTCCAGGTGGTCGATGCCGGTGGCCAGGCTGCCCTCCTTGCCCCTACCGAGGTCCTTGCCGCCCAGCATTTCGATTCGATTCGACGCACGCTCGGACCCCTGGCCCGTGACAACATGTTTGGCGGCGCTGGAATGCTCGGTGGCGACCCCTCCCAACAGGCCGTGCAGGTAACCCTGCTGACAGGCTCCATGCCCACAGCCGCGAGGAAGCAGGCGATGCTGGACGCGGCTTCGGGAAACGCCGGGATCGTCATTGGAACGCACGCCCTGCTGAGCGACAAAACCAGTTTCCAGGACCTGGGGCTGATCGTGGTGGATGAGCAGCATCGCTTCGGAGTCGAGCAGCGTGACGCGCTCCGTGCTAAAGCCCAACGGCCGCCGCACTTGTTGGTGATGACTGCGACGCCCATTCCACGCACCGTGGCCATGACTGTTTTCGGCGACCTTGAGACGTCCATCCTCGATGAACTTCCAGCCGGCCGCGCACCCATTTCCACCCACGTGGTGGGGCTTTCTGAAAATCCCGGCTGGGCGGACCGCATCTGGAAGCGTTCGCGCGAGGAAGTCGAAGCCGGGCACCAGGTCTATGTGGTGTGCCCCAAAATCGGCTCGGACGACGACGGCGACTTCAGTCCGGGGGAAGCGGAACCAAGCGACGCTGAGTTGTCGGACGAAGGCTCGGCCCGGGAGCTGGCGTCGGTGACCGCCGTCGTCGAGGGCCTTTTGCAGGAGCCGTCACTGAGCGGCGTGCCGGTGGCACCGCTTCATGGCCGGCAGGACCCGCAGGTGAAGTCGGAAACCATGGCGTCGTTTGCCTCCAACCAGACCAAGGTGCTGGTTTCCACAACGGTCATCGAGGTGGGCGTGGACGTCCACAATGCCACCTTGATGGTGATCCTGGATGCCGACCGCTTTGGCATTTCACAGCTCCACCAGCTGCGGGGCCGGGTGGGTCGTGGCGGCCTTCCCGGCACGTGCCTTCTGGTGACCACCTTGGAGCCTGGCCATCCGAGCCGCCGCCGGCTGGAAGCCGTTGCCTCCACCACCGACGGTTTCGAGTTGTCGCAGGAGGACCTGAAGCTTCGCCGTGAAGGTGACATCCTTGGCGCCTCGCAGTCCGGTGGGCGCTCCACATTGAAGTTGCTCCGGGTCCTCGAGCACGAGGACATCATTGCCCGCGCACGGGCCGATGCCCAGGCCTTGGTAGGCCAGGATCCTGCATTGCAGGACCAACCGGCACTTTCCGCTGCGATTGACCAATATTTGAACCCCGAGAAGGAGGCGTTCCTTGAACGCGGTTAGCAGTCCCAGGCAGCATCGACGGGGAGTTGCCCAGTGAGCCGGATCATCGCCGGAGTTGCCGGCGGAAACCCCCTGGCAAGTGTTCCCGGGACTGCCACACGGCCCACCACCGATCGCGTCAAGGAAGCTCTGTTTTCGAGGCTGGAGTCGTTGGCGGTCATTGACGACGCCAGGGTCCTTGACCTCTACGCCGGTTCCGGATCGCTGGGCGTTGAAAGCGCCAGCCGGGGTGCGCGCAGCGTTGACCTCGTGGAATTCGATGCGAGGGCCAGCGACGTCTGCCAGCGGAACGCGGACCTGGTCAACCAGAGCCTGGGGGCCAGGAAGGTTGCTGTCCACCGTTCCAAAGTGGAGTCCTACCTTGAACGGGCCGCCGATTCTTCGGTATGGGACCTGGTCTTCCTCGACCCGCCCTACCCCTTGGACGAGCAAGCCTTGAGCGCAGTGCTCGAAAAACTGGCGCCGCACCTGGATGACGCTGCCGTGGTGGTTGTGGAGCGCAGTTCCCGCAGTCCTGAACCCGCATGGCCTGACGCCTTGGAATGCTTCGCGGATAAGAAGTACGGGGAGACAAAACTCTGGTTCGCCGAACCAGCCTGAACTAGCCGCTGATCCGGTCCAGGTCCACGCCGTGGAGGACGGTGGCAGGGTGCGGCCCCCTGGCCAGCAGCTCGGCTGTCCACTCCGAAGGCCATGGCTTCCGGGTGCCTGCCAGAATGATGTTGCCCGGATAGCGGCCTGCGAACATTCCTGTCTCCGCGAACGCGGCCACGTCCTGCATGGCGAGGCGCAGCGCTGCCACTTGGCTCCGGACGAGCGTGAGCGCAGGCTCGTCGCCAACGTTCACTATCAGGACGCCGTCAGGAGTCAGCCGTGCGGCGGCTTCTTCGTAGAAGTCACGGCACGCGATATGGGCAGGAGCCTCGGGCCCGGAGAAGATGTCAAGGATAACGACGTCGAACCGCGCCTCGGCGGGCAGCTCCGCCAAGGCGTCGCGGGCGTCGCCGATGATGGTGGTCAACCTGGAGCCTTGGGGCATAGGCAGCTCACGGAGGACGAAGTCCAGCAATTCGCGTTCCAGTTCAACGGCGTACTGTTCCGAGCCCGGGCGGGTGGCCTGGATGTAACGGGCCAGGGTCAGGGCTCCCGCGCCCAGATGAAGGGCACGAACTGGCTCTCCGGAAGCGGAGGCCAAATCCACGATGTGCCCGATCCTGCGAAGGTATTCGTAGAAGATTTCTTCCGGCGCGGCCAGGTTCACGTGTGATTGTTCGGCGCCGCCGATGCTCAGGATGAAGCTGCCTTTCACCAACGGGTCCTGTTCGATGGTGGCATGTTGGCCGGTCGTTCGAAGGAAACGTCCGGCGTGGCCGGAATCCTTTGGAGTCACAGCCGGTCCTTGAGGGTTGCAAGCCGTCCGGCTGCCTCTTCGAGGACCTCGATCTTTTTGCAAAAGGCGAAGCGCAGCAGGCTTCGGGTGCGTTCCGCGCCTTCCGGATGGCAGAAGACCGGGACAGGGATAGCGGCCACGCCCACGAGGCCGGGCAGGCGCCGTGCGAGCTCAACCGAGTCCTGGATGCCCAGCGGGGCGGTGTCGACATTGATGAAGTAGGTGCCGCTGGGGTTGTAGACCCCGAAGCCGGCGGCACGAAGACCCTCGGCGAGTATGTCGCGTTTTCGGCGGAGGGTATCGGCAATGCCCTGGTAGAAAGCGTCAGGGAGTCCCAGTCCAACAGCGATCGCGCCTTGGAAAGGCGTGCCGGAGCTGTAGGTGAGGAATTGCTTCACCGTGCGGACTGCGGCCACCAGGGGAGCCGGTCCGGTGAGCCAGCCGATCTTCCAGCCGGTGAACGAGAAAGTCTTACCGGCCGAGGAAATGGTGATGGTCCGTTCGGCGGCACCGGGAAGGGATGTCACCGGGATGTGCGCCACTTCGAAAGTGAGGTGTTCATACACTTCGTCACTGACGATGATCGCGCCATATTTGGCGGCCAGTTCCACAATCCTGGTGAGCACGCCCTCCGGAAAGACTGCTCCCGTGGGATTGTGGGGGTTGTTGAGGAGGACGATTTTCGTCCTGCTGCTGAAGGACGCCTCCAGCGTTGCGAGGTCGGGCAGGAAGTCCGGTGCCAGCAGGGGAGCGGTGACATGCTTGGCTCCAGCCATCCCGATGATGGCGCCATAAGAATCGTAGAAAGGCTCGAAGGTCAGGACTTCGTCGCCGGGTTGGACGAACGCCAGCAGCGCAGCAGCGATGGCCTCGGTGGCCCCTGTGGTAATCAGGACTTCGGTCTCGGGATCGGGATCAAGGCCATAGAAGCGTTGCTGGTGCGCGGAGACAGCTTCCCGCAACGCGGCAACACCTTTACCGGGTGCGTATTGGTTGGCGCCTTCGGCGATGGCAGCCTGCGCAGCGGCTTTGATTTCCGCGGGACCGTCCTCGTCGGGAAATCCCTGGCCCAGGTTGATGGCCCCGGTGGACATTGCCAGCGTTGTCATCTCCTCGAAGATGGTGACACCCAGATCCCCGTCAGGCGACAACAGATTGGCTCCTACCGCGGCCCGTTTCCAGGGCGCCGGAGACCCGGTGGTAGTTCCAGAGAAGGGGGTGCTGCTGCCTGCTGATGCCATGGGAGCCATGGTATCCCGGTGAAGCGATGGGGTAGGTTCGTCTCATGAGACGCGCGGTATGCCCTGGATCCTTTGACCCCATCCACAACGGACATCTCGAAGTCATTGCCCGGGCCGCTGGCCTGTTTGACGAAGTCATCGTTGCCGTGTCCACCAATTACGCCAAAAAGTACCGGTTCGGCCTCGAAGAACGCATGGAGATGGCGCGTGAGACGCTGGCTTCCCTGCGTGGCATCATCGTCGAGCCCATGGGAGAAGGCCTGCTGGCCGAGTACTGCCGCCGCAGGGGCATTTCAGCGATCGTCAAGGGCCTGCGCTCTTCCTCGGATTTCGACTATGAGTTGCCGATGGCCACCATGAACCGGCAGTTGACCGGCGTCGAAACTGTATTTTTGCCGGCCGAAGCGCATTATGTGCACCTGTCATCGACCCTGATAAAGGAAGTCAACGCCCTTGGTGGCGACATCTCGGACTTCGTTCCCAAGTCGGTGTTGAAGAGGCTCCTTGCAGGCGAGTCGCCCGGCGAACCGCCGCGCAAAGGGTAGTCTTATGGGGTACCTGCGCCTTCAAGCAGAGTTCCCCATTCCGAAACAAGCGCTCCTCTGCGTGTCTTGTGCCGGTTTGAGTCCTCACGCGTGATCAGGCTAAGATGGTACGTCGGTCATATGTTCTACAGGAGTTCTCATTAAGCGAGATGCAAGTTCGCCCTTGGCGCTGGTAGTCAAGGACCTTGGACGCAGTCCCGGGACCATGCGGACACTCAACGAGCATGTACCTGCACCAAGTGACCTTGGTGTGGCGCTCATTGGCGTAAAGGAAGGCTCGGATATCGAGCTCGATCTTCGTCTTGAGGCCGTACACGAAGGAATTCTGGTATCCGGATCCGCGGTCGTCGAAGTAACCGGCGAATGCGGTCGATGCCTGGATCCCCTTGCGTATGACCTTGAGGTCAATGTGCAAGAACTTTTCTTCTACGAAGGCGCTGAGCTTTCCGCCGAAGAAGACGATGAAGAGCAACGTCGAGTCGAGTACGATCTGATCGATCTTGAGCCGGTGTTGCGGGACGCAGTTGTCACTATGCTGCCGTTCCAGCCGGTGTGCCGGGAAGACTGCCAGGGCCTGTGCTCCGAATGTGGAGTGCGCCTGGAAGACGAGCCGGGGCACCACCACGAGGTCATTGACCCTCGCTGGGCTGCCCTAGCTGATCTGGCTAAGACTGACCGGCAAACCGATTAGTAAGTGTTCGTCTAAGAGAGAAATGAGATAGCCGTGGCTGTTCCCAAGCGGAAAATGTCTCGCGCAAATACACGCGCCCGCCGTGCCCAGTGGAAGGCAACTGCCCCCAACCTGGTCAAGACCATCGAAAACGGCCAGGTTACCTACAGCCTGCCGCACCAGGCGAAGGTCGTTACCGACTCTGCCGGCACCGCGCTGTTCCTTGAATACAAGGGCCGCAAGGTCGCAGACGCCTAATCTGCCGTAGAGGCTGACAAAGGATGTCTTCAACTGAAGAGCTTCTGAAGCGTCTCGGTGTCTGGATTGACACCGAGACGCTTCGTCTTGCTCTCACACATCGCTCATACGCGTATGAAAACGGCGGGATTCCCACCAACGAGCGCCTCGAGTTCCTCGGCGACTCCATCCTGGGATTCTCCGTGACCGATTCCCTCTACCGTGAGAACCCCGAGCTGCCCGAAGGCGAGCTCGCCAAGCGGCGTTCCGCCGTCGTCAGCACGCGCGCCCTGGCCGGAATCGGCCGGGAGATCGGCATCGGCGAGTTCATTTACCTTGGCCAAGGCGAAAAGCTCACCGACGGTAAGAACAAAGCCTCCATCCTGGCTGACACCATGGAAGCCCTGATCGGCGCCACGTACCTGTCAAACGACATCGAAACTGCGCGCCAGCTGGTGATGCGCCTGGTGGGGCCGCTCCTGAAGGACGCAGGCGCCCTGGGAGCCGGAACCGACTGGAAGACAAGCATCCAGGAACTCACCGCCAGCCGACAGCTTGGCGCCATCCACTACGCGGTGGAAGGCTCCGGACCTGACCATGCGCGGACCTTCGAAGCTGTTTTGAACATCGGTGGAACACCGTACGGACGTGGTTCCGGGCACTCCAAGAAGGAAGCCGAACAGGAAGCGGCCGCTGATGCGTGGCGCGCCCTGACTGCGCTGGACTCTGCTCCTGCCGGTCCCGCGTCCGCCTGAGCACCCATGCCTGAGCTTCCCGAGGTTGAAGTGGTGCGTCGCGGCCTGGCCAAGTGGGTTCGCGGCCGGACCATAACGGGTGTTGAAGTGCTTGACCCGCGTTCCATCCGGCGCCACGCCCTGGGAACCGAAGACTTCGTGGGAAACCTGGAGCACGCTACTGTCCTCGACGTTGTTCGGCGGGGAAAGTTTCTCTGGATGCCATTGTCCATGAACGGTTACCACGAAGGCCCGCCCACGAACGGCAGCGAAGCATTGCCGAAAGTGGCGCTGATGGCGCACCTGGGAATGAGCGGGCAACTGCTGATGCAGGACCCGGACGTGCCGGATGAAAAGCACCTCAAGGTCAGGATCACTTTGAGCCCGGTGGAAGGCATGCCGGAGCAACTGCGGTTCGTGGACCAGCGGATATTCGGCGGACTTTTTGTAACCTGGCTCGTGCCCACTCAGGACGGCGGCCCCGGCGGCCTCGGCGAAACACCGCTGCCCGAGATAGCCGAAGAAGCTTCGCACATCGCCAGGGACCCGTTGGACCCCCAGTTCTCCCTCGACGACTTCTACCGGAAGATCAAGAAACGGAAGACCGGCCTCAAACGGGCCCTCCTTGACCAAGGCCTGATCTCCGGCATCGGCAATATCTATGCCGACGAAGCGCTGTGGCAGGCGAAGCTCCACTATGCTCGGGCAACCGATACCCTGCGTCGCGCGGATGCAGAGCGGCTCATCACGGCAGCGAAGGACGTCATGGAGGCGGCTTTGGCCGCCGGGGGCACCAGCTTCGATTCGCTGTATGTCAACGTCAACGGCGATTCCGGATACTTTGCCCGGTCGCTCAACGCCTACGGCCGGGCCGGTCAATACTGCACCCGATGCGAGGCATCAGGCCTCCAAAGCGTCATCAAACGGGAGCAATTCATGAACCGCTCCTCCTACACCTGCCCGGTGTGCCAGCCACGCCCAAGGAATGGCCGCTGGTAGGTCCAAAACTGTTCCGGAATCCCGGTGCGGGTGGCAGACTGTCCCCATGAAACGCTTGGCGCGGCACAACGATCCTGCGGGAACGCCATGATGGCGCGACGGCTGGTCATCGCGGGCGTATGCCTCGCTGTGCTGATCGCCGCCGTCGCAATTCTCTTTGATCAGATGGCCGCAAAGCCAGGACCTGTGGCGCAAAATACGTCCTCACAGGCTTCAAGCCCCAGCCCCGGGGGCCCGGGGTCCACCGCTTCAGCCGACCCCACCTCCCAAGGAGCCGAGGCACCCACCTCCGGCACTTCGCCGTCGAGCGGTCAATCGACCGGAAGCGCCGAAAGCGGTGACGACGGCGGAGCGTCCCACTCGGGCGGCCAGGCCCTGGAAGTCCTGCCGCCCGTCACCGCGACCCCCACGGGGTTGCCCGAGCCGACACCTCCCGCACCACTGATCACCGGAGCCCTGCCGGAGCCCGGTACGGCATCAGGCGAAGTGGTGGACGGATGGCCAGCCGGGGTCTTGACCCTGCCCGCTGGAACAACCATTGGTTCGACCTCGGTGTCGACCTCAGGGAACATTCTCCAGGTTGCCGCCGACGGCGTCATTGACAAGCCCCGGGCAGAGGTATTGGGTTCTTTCCGCGACTCCTTGGTCTCCCATGGCTTCTGGACCGAAGATGCACCCGCCGGCGAAGGCGCTGTGGCTGCCCGGTTCGTGCGCGGCACAGACACAGTGACGGTTTCGGTTTCGACGACGGGGACGGGCAGCTCGCGCTTCCAGCTGTTGGGCAGCCTGCACACGAGCGCGGACTGAGGACCCATGTACATTTCCCTCTCGGACCGCAGCGGCGGTAAACGCGACAAGCCGCAGGGGACAGGAACGGCACTATCAACCGAGGTGCCGTTCCGCTTGTCTCCGGTCATCCTGTGGCTGGGCATTGTCAGCATGGTCACCGATGTCTCCTCGGAATCGGTGTCTGCGATCCTGCCCTTGTACGTGACGGGCTTCCTTGGCTTGTCCACAATCGCCTTCGGCTTCATCGACGGCATCAACCAAGGCGCAAGTGCCATCGTCCGGATCGCCGCCGGTTGGGCATCGGACCGCAGCGGCCACCCCAAGCGGATAGCCTTGGCCGGTTACGGCCTGTCCATGCTTGCCAGGATCGGTTTCCTCTTCGCGGGAGGCTTTTGGACCATTGCCGCCATTGTCACCGGTGACCGCATCGGCAAGGGCATCCGGACAGCGCCCCGGGACGCGCTCATTTCCACCTCGGCGCAACCGGAACACCTGGCCAGGTCATTTGGCGTGCACCGGATGCTGGACAACATTGGGGCGGCAGCAGGGCCGTTGATCGCCTTTGTTGTGCTTTTGCTGATTCCCAACGGCTTCAGCACCGTTTTCGTGGTGTCCCTGGCCTTCGCCGTGATTGGTGTGGCCGTCCTCGCCCTGGTGGTCCCCGACATCCAGGCACGGGCCCTCAAAGGTGCGGAGGTTCGGAAGGACCGCAGGCTTTTCGCCTTCTCCTGGAGCCACCTGAGGGAACCAGGCCTGGGCAGGCTGCTCATCGCAGCGGGGCTTCTAGGGTTGGTGACCATCGGTGACGGGTTCCTCTACCTGGTGTTGCAGGACAGGGATTCGTTCGCCGTCCAGTGGTTTCCGCTCCTGTTCGTCGGCACTAATGTGGTGTTCCTCGCGCTGGCCATCCCGCTGGGAAGGCTGGCGGACAAAATAGGCAAGATCCCGGTTTTCCTGGCAGGGCACGTTGCTTTGCTGGCCACCTACTTGCTGGCGGCGGCACCCTTTGGGGGGCTGTGGGCAACGATTCTCTGCTTGGTCCTGCTGGGAGCGTTCTACGCCGGCACTGACGGGGTGCTTGCCGCGCTGGCCAGCCAGCTGACGCCGTCGGGAAAGCTTGCAACGGGTATCGCCTCCGCACAAACAGTGGTGGCGCTGAGCCGGATGGCCGCCTCCGCCGGTTTCGGCGTGTTGTGGTACGCGGTGGGTGCCTCCACTGCAATGGTGGTGGCGGGGGCGCTGCTGGCCTGCGCGATTGCGGCGGTGTTCTTCATCCTCCGCGGTGCCCGTCCTGCAGTCCCGGCAGACGCGGGTGACGCTGCATGAACGGTCAGCCCGCCGAAGGAAAGGTGCGGTGGGGCGCCCTCCTGGTGGTCACGATAGTGGTCTTGGTGGCTGCTGGAATTTATGCCGTGGGCGCGTACCAGCGCTTTGAGGAAAGCCGGACGGCGGTCTCGTCGGTGGGGACCTCGGAGGGCGGGCAGCTTCCCGAAACCCCGTTCGTCTTGTTCCGGAACACCGCAGCCGGGCAAGGATACGGACAGGCGGCAACCGTGGCGTTGTCAGATCCTGGCGGTACCCGGGCCGTCAGTGGCCAGGAGTGCGATCGAGTCTACGGTTCCACGGGAAGCGTCGTGTGCCTGCGCACCAACAGGGGGCTGGTCACTTCCTTTGAAGCCAAGCTGTTCAACAGCACTTGGGAGCAACAAAAAGTATGGCCGCTGCCCGGGATACCCAGCAGGACCAGGGTAAGTCCTGACGGTTCCAGGATCGCTACCACC
The DNA here is from genome assembly GCF_042667405.1 of Paenarthrobacter sp. NPDC057355. Taxonomy (NCBI): domain Bacteria; kingdom Bacillati; phylum Actinomycetota; class Actinomycetes; order Micrococcales; family Micrococcaceae; genus Paenarthrobacter; species Paenarthrobacter sp. NPDC057355. Next base: position 53,646 of record NZ_JBHVAL010000019.1, read on the forward strand.
GTGTTCGTTACAGGCCACTCCTATGCCACTGCGGGATTTTCCACCGCCACTGAGATCACCATCCCCGGCGGCACCTCCTCCGGTAACCTCGAGGACTTCGCCCTTCTTGTCAATGGTGAGCGGCTCCAGGCCAGCGACCGGAACATCTGGGGTGTGACGTTCGTACCGGGCCAACCCGACGCCTTCTATGCCACAGCGGCCTCCTCCGGACGAATTTGGCTGGTGCGGGGGAGCCTGTCGGCGAAGACGTTGACGGCTGTCCATGACAACGTTGAGTGCCCGTCCATCTCCCCGGACGGCACCCGGATCGCCTACAAGAAGAACGACGGCGGTGCGCTGGCGGCGCACTGGAACGTCGCGGTTCTTGACCTCGCTACGGGACGCGAGAGCGTCCTTGCCGAAAAGCGCAGCGTGGACGATCAGATCGAATGGCTGGATGACCAGAGCCTTCTGTACGGGCTGCCGGATGACACCACCGATGGCGACAGCAACATCTGGAAGCTGGGCACCGAACCTGGCGCGCAGCCAAGCATGTTCATTGCCCATGCTTGGTCGCCCAGCGTAGTTCGGTAACAGGGTCAGCGTAGTTCGGTAACAGGGCCACCGTTAGTTCGGTATCAGGGAACCTCAGCAGATCCGGAGCAGGCCGCACACGAGTCCGCTTGACTGCGTCGGGCTGGGAGACGGACTCGGTGTAGGAGTAGCTGTTGGCGTCGCCGTTGCTGCGGCCGTAGCGGTTGGCGTTGCCGTCGCCGTCGGAGTGGCGGTGGCTGACGGCGTAGCCGCTGCCTGCTGGGCTGGAGCGGCGGTTGAGTACACCACGTCCACGAAGTAGTTCGTGGCGTTCCAGGAGCTGGTCGGCATCACGCCGCCTGAGCCGTACCGGTAGCGCCCATTGTTGGGTCCCGAGGCAGTGAAGACGCCACTTGTCCACGTCTGGTTGAAGAACCCTGGCGTCGAGGAATACCGGCCGTTCGGCGCCAGGTAGGACACCACGTAGGTTTGCCCGGTGGACAGTGCAACCGGAGTTGCCAAAGTGGCGGTTTGCCAGCCGGTGCCCGTCTCATTGGTGAAGGTAACCTGCGCCAACCGCGTACCGGCAGCGTTCCAGAGCGAGCCAACGTGAGTTCCCGAGTTGCCGCTTCCCTTGTAGAAACGGATGCCCGTCACGTTGCCGGGTTGTGACACAGTGAATGCAGTACCCAACTCCACCGAGAGGAAGTCGGAGTTGGCTGCAACCTGCGGAAGCATTGATCCAAACATATTGGACGATTGGACCGATGCGGCAGCTGTGGTGAACTGCCAAGAGGTGGCCGGAAAACTCTGTCCTTGTTGGGAGACTGCATTCGCCACGGTTGCCGTTATGACGGTGCTGGCGGGCAACGCTGCAGCCGGGGTGAACGTGACTGTTCGACTGTCAGTGGATAGAGCGGTGGTTCCGGCGATGGACCCGCCGTTGGCCGTCAAGGTGAAGGTAATGTCAGGGCGCATTGGGGTGGAGAAGGCCACGGACGGTTTGGTGGACACGGTCACGCCGGTTTCTCCGGGGGCGGGTGCTTGGCCGGTGATGGTTGGCATCGGTGGGGTAGTGGCGAAGACCATGTCAACGAGATAACTGCTGGTGGACGTGGATCCCGGGAAGTTGCTGCTGTAGGAGAAGGCACCCGAATCTGTGTCCGTGCGCAGCGGGCCGCTGGTGAAACCTGCGGGGAAGCCGTTGGGAGTGAACGAGAAGATGCCAGTGGGGGACCGGTAAGCCACGATGTACTCCGTGTCGGCAGCGATATTCACCGGCTGGCTGAGCGTTGCTGTTTGCCAACCCGCGGAGGATTCGTTGGTAAACGTCACGCTGGCCAGGAGCTGCCCGCCTACGGTGTAAACAAATCCCGTGTGCGTTCCCGTATTACCCGGTGCCTTGTAGAAGCGGAGTCCCGTGACCTGGCCGTCCGTTGAGCTGGCAAACCGTACTCCCAGGGTGAGTGGAACCCCGTCGCTTGCTTCCATGGTGGCGGGCACCTCGGTGTCCTGATAAAGCGTGCACGGGCAGGCTCCCGCGGTCCGTGGAGCGGGAACGGTGGTGAACGTCCAGGATGGATTGGTCAACGGCCGCCTGGAAACAGCTGTCGCCGTTACCGTTGCTGTGTAGTTCGTGCTTACAACCAACGGGGCACTGGGGACAAAAGTGACTTTTCGGGACGTGGCATCGTAGCTCGAGGTCCCCGCCACATTGGTGCCGTTGGGATTCTTCAACGCCAAAGTGACGCTGGGGGCATCTGCAGCTTCAGACAGCACCGCACTGACAGGCGTATCCAGCCGGACACTTGATGATCCAGGAAGCGGCGTCTGGCCGTTGATGACGAATGCCGGCGGCGGAACATTCGCAATAACGTCAACCAAGTAGCTGGTTGTCGAGCGGGAGCCCGCGAAGTCCCCGCTGTAGGAGAATGCGCCAGCGTCCGAAACCGCACGCAATGGACCGACGCTCATGCCCTGTCCGAAACCGTTGGGCGTCGCCGAGTAAGTTCCAGTCAGTGTCTTGTAGGACACTATGTACTCAGTGTTGGCGGACATCTGGACAGGTTGGCTGAACATCGCGGTCTGCCAACCGGAAGCACTCTCATTCGTGAATGTCACCGTTGCCAGTTGCTGACCGGACGCTGAATACAACGCTCCGTTGTGGGTGCCGGTGTTACCTGCCGACTTGTAGAAGCGCATGCCCAACACCTGGCCGGCAGAGACACTGGAGAAGCGGACACCAAGGGTCAACGGAACACCCTCGCGGACTTCGTTGATGCCGGGCGTCACCGAGTCGTTGAACAGGCTGCACGGGCAGTCGCCCGGTACAGGCAGGGTGGCGGCGGTGGTGAAGGACCAAGTGCCCCCGGAGGTGACCGGGCCACCGGACGTATCGGTCCCGGACAGAGTGGCAGTGAACTGCGTACTGAATGCGAGGGCGGCGCTTGGCGTGAAGGTGGCACGTCGCGTCGCCGGGTCGTAGGCTGTGGTACCTGCAACAGGGCCGGAAGGCGACTGCAGCGTCAGTTGCACGCTTGCGGCCACCACGGGCTTCGAAAAGACACCGCTCACCTTGGTATCCACAGGGACGCTTGACGAGGAGGGATAAGGAGTTTGCCCCGTCACCGTCATCGGCGTGTTGTCCACCGTACTGAAGATGGCATCAGCGTAGTAGTTGCCGCCGTTGTAGCTCGATGACGGGAATCCTTGCGATGTGCTGTACACGCCGGCAGGCTCAGCCCCGAAGCCGCCGGCAACAGTCAAGGGGCCCTCCGTTGAACCGAAGCTGGCCCATTCGTAATCCTTGGTGGAGTAGTGCCCGTTCGGAGCCCAATAGGACACAGTGTATTTTTGCCCAGCGGCTACAGCCACGGACTGGCTGAACAACGCGGTTTGCCAACCGGACGGGGTTTCATTCGTGAAAGTCGCGGTGGCCAGGCGCTCGCCACTTGAGCTCCACAGAGAACCCGTATGCGTCCCTGTATTGGCCGCGCTCTTGTAGAAACGAACTCCCGTGATGAAGCCGTCAACTGAGGGCGTGAAACGCAGCCCCATCTCATACGCGCTGCCGTCGCCGGAATCCTTGATCGTGGGGACGGTCTGGCCGAAAACGCTGTAGGGGCCGGTGATGGACAAGGTCCTTGTCACGGCCGTACCGATGTTGGCACTGTCGTCAATTGCCCGCGCCTGGATTGTTGCTGTTCCCATTCCCTTCTGGATGTAGCTGTACGTCCAATTTTGCTTCCCTTGGGCAGGATGCCATGTGCTTCCGCCGTCAGTTGACACTTCAACGCCCGCTACCACCCCGCCGACATCGGCTGCGGTTCCTGAAACGGTGACACTGCTGCCATGAGGCACGCTGGCCGCATTGGCTGGTGTGTTGATTGCTGTGGTCGGTTTAGTCGTGTCACTGCTCGGAGTTGCTGCCACCAGTCCAGCTGCCCTCGTGGCAGGCTGGGCGCCCATGTCGGCCAGGAGGTTGACTTGGGCCTGCCGCATGCGTGCATCAGCCGGCGCGCCGTCGCCGTCGTGCTCCTGATCCAGACCCCACGTCCACTGGACGCTGCCCGCAGAGAAAACCAAGGCGCCACTGGGCGCACGATACAGGGTTACGTGGTGGGTAGTGCTCCCGGGTGCGGTGGTGTTGCCGAAGTCCTGAAGGTACTGCGGAACGTTGCCTACTGAGGTCGACAGCCTGATCAGTCCGGCTGGCCGGAAACCATTGTCCAGATCCTCGTTGGATTCATAGCCCACTGTGTGCTGGGCCAGGGCAGCAGAGGAACCAGCGGGCAGGGACGCCAGTGTGGTGTTGCGCCACAGCCGGGTCTTGCCCTCCTCCGCACTTACCGTCACCGGCAGATCGGAGAAGTTGGACATGTATGCCGTGCCCGTCAGACCGTTTTCAGGCAGGCCTCCGCCATTGGCCTGGGAGGCGAAGCGGGGGTCCCTCCACGTGCCGGTCCATTGGCTGGTGGGGTCGATCTTTCCGTTGCTCCAGGTCTCCTTGTAGCAGGTCAAAGTGCGGCCCGCGGCGCCGTCCACGGAGGAGGGCTCGAACCGCGTCCGCCAGTACATCTCGTTGCCCGAGAGGAACTGGAGGTTGACTCCCGCGTCACGGGCCGCAGTAACGTTGGCCCGCTGCGGGCCGGACCAGTACTCGTCGTGGCCGACTGAAAGAAACACCTTGTGGTTCAGCAGCTCGGCACCATTTCGATCGGCATCAAGACCGCTGATGTAGCTGACGTCGTAGCCGTTTTGCTCCAGGAACCTCACCATCGGGTACTCATTGGAGAAGTAGAAGTCCCGTCCGCCAATCCCCCCGCGGGTATTTACGGGGCGGTTATAGCTGACCTTGTAGGCTCGGCCGTTGGCGGCGCCTTGATAGAAGTCGGCGCCGCCGTAGGTGTTGTAGGCCTGCCAGGTCTGATCCGCGGTTTGGAAAACCACCGACGAGTGGTTGCCGTCATTGCGGACGATGAAGGTGATGTGGCTCTGCCCGCCCGTGTCGGGTCGAGTCAGCAGGGCGATATAGACTCCGGAAACAGCGGTGGCGGGCACCTGCCAGGTCGCCGAGACGGCCCAGGTGCCGCAGTCATACAGCTCGGTGCTGACGTCGCTGCGGCAAGCAGGTTGGGTCTGGCGCAGGACAGAAGGAGTAACATCGGCGATCTTCCGGGCGCCGTTGCCCCCGTACCAGCCTGTGCGGTAAATGGCGATGGTGTAGCTGGGAGCCCTCGTGTCGATCTTGAATCGGATGGGCTGACCGGCGTTGACACTGATCTCGGTGGAGAAACCCTGGATGGTGGCATCCCCGGCCCCGGATATGTCCCACTCTGAGGACGGACTGCCTGGTTTGGAGTTCTCACACACCACTGCGTTTACTACAGGGTCGCACGGACCGGCCGCAACAGCAGTCGGCGCGGTCATCGGCAGCAATGCCGCCACCATTGCCAACACCAAAGGGAAAAGCAACCCTTTGAGGCCTTGCTGGGAGGGGGTTGCTGAAGGACCGGCCATGAGAACTCCTGGAGTGGTACGCCAATTGCAATGACGGATCTGCGCCTGCGCGCAGTCCCTGCTTGCCGCTCCCCAGCCAGGGTCAAACCAAGATCTTCAGTTATGCAAACCAAGGCTTCTTGGAGATCGACGTTCCTCTTGCGGGACCGTATCCAGCCGCGGACGAACATAAGTTCAAGCCAAAGCCGGATCACTGGAACAAATCCACCAAAGTAACCCTTGGCAGGAGTGTAGGGGTGCGGCATTGCCGCCGCAAGGCTTTCCCGCTTCAGATCCGGTGATTTCACCTAAACGGCAGTAGATTTAGGGAATACGAACACCCGGGCCACCAGGAGAACCGAAGCGCCTTGCATTTGAAAAGTTTGACCGTCCGCGGATTCAAGTCGTTTGCGTCGGCCACGACGTTCGACTTTGAACCCGGTGTCACCGCTGTTGTCGGTCCCAACGGATCCGGCAAATCCAATGTGGTGGATGCGCTGGCCTGGGTCATGGGCGAGCAAGGCGCCAAGACCTTGCGTGGCGGAAAGATGGAAGATGTCATCTTCGCCGGTACCTCCGGCCGTCCGCCGCTGGGCCGGGCCCATGTCTCCTTGACCATTGACAATGCCGACAACGCACTTCCCATCGAGTACAGCGAAGTGACCATCTCCCGGACCCTTTTCCGGACCGGAGGTTCCGAATACGCCATTAACGGTGCGCCCTGCAGGCTTCTGGACATCCAGGAGCTCCTCTCTGATTCCGGCCTCGGCAGGGAAATGCACGTCATCGTTGGCCAAGGCCAGTTGGACCGGGTCCTGCACGCCACTGCCGAGGACCGGCGCGGCTTCATTGAAGAGGCCGCGGGTATCTTGAAGCACAGGCGGCGCAAAGAGAAGACAGTACGCAAGCTGGAGGCCATGCAGGCCAACCTGGCACGCCTTGGCGACCTTACGGCCGAGATTCGACGACAACTGACTCCCTTGGGCAAGCAGGCCGAAATCGCCCGTCGCGCACAAACTGTCCAGTTCGACGTCCGAGACGCCCGGGCCCGCCTCCTGGCGGACGATCTGGTGCAACTGACAAGCAGCCTGGAAAAGGACGTCGCTGATGAAGCCGCCCTGAAGGAGCGGCGCCAGGTGGTCGAAGCCGGGCTGGGGGTGGGACGGCGGCGCCAGGCGGAGCTGGAGCAGCGAGCCGCCGAGGCAACTCCCCGCCTCAACGCCGCTCGCGATAACTGGTACCAGCTCTCCGCGGGCAGGGAGCGACTGCGTTCACTCGGGTCGCTGGCGTCCGAACGCAAGCGTTTGCTCGGTTCCGCGGAGGTCTCGGTCGAATCCGGGCGCGATCCGGACCACCTTGAGCGCCAGGCAGCCCGGGTCCGGGAAGAAGAAGCCGCCCTGGAACACGACATCCTGGCCAAGCAGGCTGCCCTTCTCGAAGCCACTGTCGCGAAGGATGCGGCCGAGGCGCTCGCAGCCGCCGAAGACAAACGCCTCACTGGCATGTTGCGCGCAGCAGCGGACCGCAGGGAGGGCCTTGCCCGGCTCGCCGGGCATGTCGCGGCGGCGCGGTCCCGGGCGGAGGCGGCAGAGGCCGAACGGGGCCGGTTGCGGGAGTCTCTTGGAGCCGGTGATGAGCGGCGCCGCCAGGCACAGAGCGAATTCGCGGCCCTTGAAGCCCAGGTGGCAGGAGCCGAAGACGGCGAAGAGAGCCTGGACGCCGAATACGAGGACGCCAGCGCGGCACTGGACTCCATCCTTGCGGAGATCGAAGATCTGAAAGCCTCCGAGCGGGAGGCCGTCCGCGAACGCGACGCCCTGGCTGCCCGGCGCGAGGCGCTCCAACTGGGACTCAATCGCAAGGACGGTTCGGGTCACTTGCTGACGGCTGAAGGCGTGTTCGGTCCGCTGGCTGGCCTGGTCAGCATAGAGCAGGGCTACGAAACCGCCATAGCCGCAGCTTTGGGCAGTGCCTCGGATGCCCTCGTGGTGGCAGATGTGGAGGCCGCCTCAGCGGCGATCGCCACGCTGAAACAGGACGACGCCGGCCGCGCGGCATTGCTGCTGGCCGACGTTCCACCCGGGGATGCCGGAGCGGGCAGCAAGGCATTGGACACAGGCGAACTGCCCGCCGGCTGCCGTTGGGCCGCCGACGTCGTCACAATAGCCGACGCGGCAGGCGGCGGTGCGTTGCGGCTCCTGGCTGATACCGTCGTCGTCGACGACATCGGCATGGCCGCCCGTCTGGTCCAAGACCAACCCGGGCTGAAGGCCGTCACCACTGAAGGTGACATTTTCACGGCGGTGACTGTCCTCGGCGGCTCAGCTACCGCACCCTCCTTCCTCGAGGTCCAGGCAGCAGTGGACGACGCCGGTGCCCGCCTTCAAGAGGTCACTGCCAGGCTGGAGCGGGGACGCTTCGCCCTGGCCGGGGCCCAATCCCGTCGTGCCGAGGCGCAGGTCCGTGCGGATGCAGCATTGGAAAGACTGCATGAATCCGATGCCCGGCTTGCCGCCGTGGCTGAACGCCTGGGCCACTTGAACTCGGTTCTTCGCAGCGCAGTGGGCGAAAGTGACCGTCTCGCGGCATCCATGGCGAAGGCCGAGGCAAACATCGCAGACGCGCAACTGGACCTGGAAGTTGCCGCCGAACGCCTTGCCGCTGCCCAGGAGGTTCCGGACGAGGAACCGTCCACCGACCAGCGGGATGAACTCGCCGCCGAAGCAAGGACCGCCCGTGCCCTTGAAACAGAAGCAAGGCTTGCCCTTCGCACCGCCGAAGAGCAACTCGGTGCCATCAGCAACCGCGCAGCGTCCTTGGAACGGGCAGCCGCCACTGAGCGCCGGGCACGTGAAGAGGCTGCGCGCAAGGCCCAGCGCCGCAGGGCCCAAGCGAAACGTGCTGCTGCCGTGGTTTCGGCTGTGGAGCAGAGTCTTCGCTATCTCGATATTTCCGTGGACCTTGCGGCCAAGGAGCGCGACCTGGCCGAGCAAACACGCGAGCTCCTCGAGAAGGAGCTTTCGGAAGTCCGCGCCGCCAATGAGTCCCTTGCCCGGGAGCTGGCCGAGCTGACGGATTCAGTGCACCGCGATGAAATGGCCCGGACACAGCAGCGGCTGCGGATCGAGGCTTTGGAGACCCGGGCCGTCGATGAATTGGGGCTTTCGGCCGAGCAGCTCATCACCGACTACGGTCCGGACCAGCCGGTTCCGCTTCCTGCAGGGTCAACTGCGGACAAATGGGCAGAACTGAGGGCGCCGGTGGACGAGAATGGCGAACCCATTGTCGAGGGGATCCCGTTCGTGCGGGCAGAGCAGGAAAAACGGTTGAAGAAGGCAGAGCGCGAGCTGGCCGCCCTGGGCAAGGTCAACCCGCTGGCACTGGAAGAGTTTGCGGCCCTCGAAGAACGGCACCAGTTCCTTAGCTCGCAGCTTGAGGACCTCAAGTCGAGCCGGAAGGACCTGCTGGACATCATCAAAGAGGTGGACAACAGGGTGCAGCAGGTCTTCGCTGAGGCCTTCGCCGACACCTCGGCCCAGTTCGACCACGTATTTGCCAGGCTCTTTCCCGGCGGAGAGGGCAAGCTGGTCCTCACAGACCCTGATGACATGCTGACCACGGGAATTGAAGTGGAGGCCCGCCCTGCCGGCAAGAAGATCAAACGCCTGTCCCTGCTTTCCGGCGGTGAGCGGTCCCTGACCGCAGTAGCGCTCCTGGTTGCCATCTTCAAGGCCAGGCCGTCGCCGTTCTACGTCATGGACGAAGTTGAGGCAGCCCTTGACGACACCAACCTGGGTCGCCTCATCACCATCTTCGAAGAATTGCGGGAGTCAAGCCAACTCATCGTGATTACCCACCAAAAGCGCACGATGGAAGTAGCCGACGCACTTTACGGTGTCACCATGCGGGGCGACGGGGTGTCCACCGTCATCAGCCAGAGGCTCAGTTCCGGGGCTTAGCTTTATGAGAAGGTAGGGGAGTGAACGATTTCCTACCCATAATTCTGTCCATTCTCGCTGCGCTCGTAGTGGTCGGCGGACTCGTGCCGGTACTCCTGAAAGCCCGTAAGTCAGGCTCGAAGTACCCCGGAACGCGCGATACCAACGATCCCGTGCAGTCCTCTGCAGCAGGCGGCGGAACCCTTGTGGAGGACCGCCCGGACGGCGCCAAGGCTCCGGCCCCGACCTTTGACGGAACAGATGACGGAGCCGGGGTTCCGGACGACGCCGCAGGCCTTGAAACCATCGCCATCGACACTCCGGCGCCGGTGGAAGGGCGTCTCACCCGCCTTCGCGCCCGTTTGGTCAAGTCCAACAACATCCTCGGCAAGGGCCTGTTGGCTTTGCTGTCCGGCGACAAGATCGACGAAAACGTCTGGGATGAGGTGGAGGAAACCCTCCTCCTGGCCGACCTCGGTACCGAACCCACGATGCAACTGGTCGATGCTTTGCGTGAGCGGGTCAAAGTCCTGGGTACCCGCAGCCCGGAAGATGTCAGGGCAATGCTGCGGGAAGAACTCATTAAGCTCGTTGATCCCGGCATGGACCGTTCACTGAACGTCGACCGCAAAGGTGACCGCCCCGCCGTCGTGCTGGTTGTAGGTGTCAACGGCGTAGGCAAGACCACTACGGTGGGCAAGCTGGCACGTGTCCTGGTGGCAGAAGACAAGGACGTCCTGCTGGGTGCGGCTGATACCTTCCGCGCGGCCGCGGCTGAACAGTTGGCCACGTGGGGCCAGCGGGTGGGCGTGCCCACGGTGAAATCCGACATCGACGGCGCCGATCCCGCCTCGGTTGCCTACGAGGCCGTCAAGGCCGGTATCGACCAGGAAGTCGACGTAGTCATGGTCGATACCGCAGGCCGCCTGCAGAACAAGACCGGCCTCATGGACGAGCTCGGCAAAGTCAAGCGCGTCATTGAGAAGCTCGCCGAGGTGGATGAGGTCCTGCTGGTCCTAGATGCCACCACTGGCCAGAACGGACTCAACCAGGCCCGGGTATTCGCCGAGGTGGTCAACATCTCAGGCATCGTCCTGACCAAGCTGGACGGTACGGCCAAGGGTGGCATCGTGGTGGCCATCCAGAAGTCGCTCGGTGTCCCTGTGAAGCTGATTGGCCTCGGTGAAGGCCCGGACGACCTCGCTCCGTTTGAGGCCGAAGGCTTCGTCGACGCATTGCTCAACTAGCGCCGCTTGCCCAACTGACTGGCAGTTGTGGTTGTTCTGAGCCCGCTGAACAACCACAACTGCCAGTCAGTTTTTGGGTTTAAGGGGTTCGCGCGCCACCAGCCAACCCGCGGCCGTCAGCAGCAGCACGCTCCCGGTGATGCCGAAGGCCCAGCCGTAGCCCAGTTGGTCGGCAAGCAATCCCGCAATAACAGGGCCAATAATTGCTCCGGTGTCGGCGGCCATCTGGAAGACGGCAAGCACCTTGCCGCCGGATCGTCCACGCCCAATGACGTCGGCGACGGCGGCCTGCTGGGCCGGGCCCAGCAGGCCTGAGCCGAACCCCGCCACAGCCGAGGCGATGAAGAAGGCAATGAGCTCGGTTGTCAGGCCGATAAAGCCGGTGGCCAACCCGGTGATCACCAGGCCAGGGATCAGCAGGACCTTCCGACCCCAGGCGTCAGCCAACCGGCCGGAGAACGTCAGGGCGACGGCGTTTCCCACGGCAAAGACAGCCAGCGCCCAGGCGGCTGTTTCCGGCCGTGAATCCAGGACGGCCACCGCGAACAGCGGGATGGTGGCCATCCGGACGCCGAAGGTCACCCAGCCATTGCCGAAGCTGGAAAATACGGCGGCCCTGTAGGCGGAGTCGGCCAGTGCCTCCCTCAGGTCCATGGCAGGGGCGGCTCCTGCGTCCTGGCTGGCGTTTCCTTCGCCACGGAGCATTGTCCGGACCACCAGCGCAGCAAGAAGGAGCGTGCCCGCGTACGCCAGGAACGGCACCCGCAGTCCGAATCCTGCCAGCAGGCCGCCGACCACCGGACCCAGGACGCTGCCGATCAGGAACGCCGAAGCGTAGGCCCCGGAGACGCGTCCGCGCCGCTCGGGCGGTGCAAGCCGGATCAGTAAGCCCATGGCTGCGACGGTAAACATCACAGAACCGGCTCCACCAAGGCCACGGAAGATCAGCAACTGCCAGTAATCCTGGGCAAAGGCGCACGCTGCCGTGGAAACTGCAACGATCAACAGGCCAGTAACGTAGACGTTCCGTTCGCCGAAGCGTCCGATCAAGGCGCCGCCGGCAGGCGCGAAGGCCAGGCGCATGAAGGCGAAGATGCTGACGATCACAGCGGCAGCGGTGGCGCCGACGTCGAAAGTGGTAGCGAATTGCGGCAGTACAGGTGCTACCAGCCCGAATCCCAAGGCGATCAAGAACGCCGCTGCCAACATCACCTTGATGTCACGGGGCAAGGGAACTTTTTCCTGCCGGATCCCTGGAGCTTTGACGGATCGGGGCGACTGGGTCATTCGGTGCTGGTCCTTCTGGTGGGATCTGGCGCTTGAACGCCTTGAGTGTCGGAAAACCAGGTTCACACCGTGAAGTCCGACGCCTGAAACATATCCGTAACGTTGCAGATATGCACCATTTACGTTGGGGAGGTTGTTGTAACGGCCCCGCAATATAAAACCCGCGCAGGTGAAACACTGCGGCACAAAACTCTTAAGCAGGACGCAAAAGGCGTCAGGACGGCGGTTGAACCGCAGATCTAGCAAGAGAGGAACGTGCACCATGGAACTTACCGCAGGTCACGTATGGGTCATGGTGGCGGCGGCGCTTGTGCTGTTCATGACACCTGGTCTGGCATTTTTCTACGGCGGCATGACACGCGCCAAGGCAGCCTTGAACATGATGATGATGAGCTTCATCTCCATCGGCATCGTAGGTGTTGTCTGGGTGCTGTGGGGCGCGTCCATGAGCTCCGGCGAAGGATTCCTGGAGATCGTGGGCAACCCGTTCGCCACCTTCGGCCTTGAAGGCATCAACACTCCCGATGGCTTGATCAAGGTCGGCTACGCAGCCACCTTCGCCATCATCACGGTGGCCCTTATCAGTGGCGCCATTGCTGACCGCGCCAAGTTCGGAGCCTGGAGCATCTTCGTCCCGGTCTGGGTCACCTTGGTTTACTGCCCCCTGGCCTACATGGTGTGGGGCGGCGGCCTCTTCGGCCCCGAAGGTGCGATCGGCAAGGCCCTGGGCCACGCCATTGACTTCGCGGGCGGCACCGTGGTGCACATCAACGCTGGTGTGGCAGCCCTTGTCCTGGTCCTCATCATTGGCAACCGCCGCGGTTTCGGCAAGGACCCCAACCACCGTCCGCACAACATCCCGTTTGTCATGCTCGGTGCGGCAATCCTCTGGTTCGGTTGGTTCGGCTTCAACGGCGGCGCGGCGGCGACCGCTGAGCAGGGCGGCCTGATCTGGATCAACACCCTGGCGGCTCCGGCAGCGGCCATGATCGGCTGGCTCATCACTGAGCGAATCCGTGACGGTCACCCGACGTCCCTCGGCGCGGCCTCCGGTGTCGTCGCCGGCCTCGTGGCCATCACCCCGGCTTGTGCCGATGTCAGCCCCATTGGTGCCCTCGGCCTCGGTGTGGTTGCCGGTGTGGCCTCCGCCCTTGCAGTCGGCCTGAAGTTCCGCTGGGGCTTCGATGACTCGCTGGACGTTGTAGGCGTCCACCTTGTCTCCGGCATCATCGGCACCGTGGCTCTCGGCTTCATTGCAGTTCCGAGCGAAGGCGTCACCGCAGGCGGCCTTTTCTACGGCGGCGGATTCGCCCAGCTGTGGGCACAGCTCGCAGCAGCCGGCGTCGCAATTGTCTTCTCGGCAGTCATGACGGCCATCATTGCCCTGGCCATCCACAAGACCATGGGCTTCCGGGTCTCCACCGAACAGGAGAACGTCGGTGTCGACCTCAGCCTCCACGCTGAGACGGCTTACGAGTTCGGCGTCAACGGACACGGTGGCAGTTTCCAGCCGCTGCATGAGGCCATGATCGGCAAGTCGGAAACCACCGCAACCAAGGCACCCGCAGAGGGCAAGGAGAGTGTCCAGGCATGAAGCTCATCACGGCGATCGTTCGTCCCGAAAAGCTTGAAGCAGTCCGTGAAGGCCTCGAAGCCTACGGAGTCCAGGGCCTGACGGTCAGCGCGGCCAGCGGTTATGGCCGCCAGCGCGGGTACACCGAGGTGTACCGGGGAGCTGAGTACAACGTGGATTTGCTGCCGAAGATCCGCATCGAGGTCCTCGCCACCGACGAGCAAGCGGACGACATCCTCGATGTCCTCATCGCAAGCTCCAACACCGGCCGCGCCGGTGACGGCAAGGTGTGGACGGTTGACGTTTACGAAGCCGTGCGGGTTCGCACCGGTGAACGGGGCGCTGCAGCCATCTAAGGCGCAGCCGAACATCAGGGCAGAACACAGCGGGCCGGGTACCACTGAAAGGTACCCGGCCCGCTTTTGCGTTCGACGGCGGCGTCAGTCCTCGACGGCGGTGGGCCAGGAGGCCGGCCCGGCGCTGCCGGCGTCGTATTCCTCCAAGGGAACTTCGCCCTTTTCCCAGGCACGCAGCACGGGCTCAACGATCCGCCAGCAGTCCTCGGCAGTATCTCCGCGCACGGACAGCAAAGGATCGCCGGTGAGGATGCCTTCCAGGACTTCACCGTAGGGCAGCAGGTCTGCAGCGTTCAGCTCAGCCACAAGGCTGGCCCTGTCCAAGGTGAAGATGTCTCCGGGGCCGTTGACATCCACATCCAGTTGCAGGACGTCCGGGCCGAATCCAATGCGGAGCTGATTGGGGGAGTCCATCCCCAAGAATCCCTTTGGCAGGTGCGGAACCGGCCGGAAAGTGATGACTGCTTCCTTGCGTCGGCGCCCCAACGCCTTGCCAGAGCGGAGAATGAAGGGAACTCCCGCCCAGCGCCAATTGTCGATTTCCACCTGCACCTCTGCGAGTGTCTCGGTGTTGCGGCCGGGATCCACTCCTTGCTCGGCCGCGTAGTCGGGCACTGTGCGCTCCCCCAGCGTTCCTGCCGTGTACCTGGCCCGGCGGGTGGAGGCCTCATAGGGTGCTTTGATGCTGCTGGCCCGCAGCACGGTGGCTACGGCATCGCGGAGGTCGCGTTCCTCAATGGTGGCTGGGGCGTCGATGGCCAGGAACGCCATGATGTGCAGGAGGTGGCTCTGGATCATGTCCCTCAAGGCCCCTGCGGTGTCGTAGTAGCGGGCCCGTCCTTCGAGTGCCAGGTCCTCGTCGAAGATGACTTCAACCTTTTCAATGTGGTCGCGGTTCCAGACGGGCTCAAGGAAGCGGTTGGCGAAGCGGAGGCCCAGGATGTTCAGGACCGTGGCTTTGCCCAGGAAATGGTCTACGCGGTGAATGTGGTCCTCGGGCACCAGCGCCGCCAGTGTCCTGTTCAGCTCGTGGGCTGATTCCGTGCCAGAACCGAATGGCTTCTCCATCACGAGCCGCGTTCCCGCGGGCACTTGGTCCCGATGCAGTACCTCGCAGGCCTTCTGGCTGACGTGTGGAGGCAGCGCGAAATAGACGGCGATGGGTCCCTCCAAGTGCGCCAGCAGATCAGCCAGGGGGCCATCCGCTGTTACGTCCACCTGGTGGTAGGAGGTGCTGTTGGCAACAGCGTCAAGCGCCGCGTTTCCGGCCGCATCCGCCGATTTCGACGCCGTTGCGAAAGCGCCCTTGACCCTTTCCTGCCACTGTTCGGGAGACCAGGGGTCGGACCCGGCACCCACCAGCTTCAGGCCCGGCGCCCGTCCGGCCGCCAACAGTCCCGCAAGCCCGGGAAGGAGCAGCCTGCCTGTCAGGTCCCCGGACGCGCCGAGGATGAGCAACGTTTTTACAGTTGTTTTACTGGTCACTGTGCCAGCATGCCACCTTGTCAGCGCGACTTGGTACCCTAGATAGTCGAGTCCCGTGGATAACGCCGGACCGGCAACCATTCGTAGACCATCGAAAGAAGTGCACGGCGCGTGTTCAATTCACTCTCTGACCGGTTGACAGCAACCTTCAAGAACCTTCGTGGCAAGGGCCGCCTCACCGAGGCTGACGTCGATGCCACAGTTCGGGAGATCCGCCGTGCCCTTCTGGACGCGGACGTCGCCGTGTCCGTCGTCCGCGAGTTCACCGGGCGCATCCGCGAACGTGCCCTTGGCGCCGAAGTTTCGGGGGCTTTGAACCCGAGCCAGCAGATCGTCAAGATCGTCAACGAGGAACTCAAGGAGATCCTCGGTGGCGAGACCCGCCGTATCCGATTGGCGAAAACCGGCCCCACCATCATCATGCTGGCCGGCCTTCAAGGTGCCGGTAAGACCACCCTTGCGGGCAAGCTGTCCAAGTGGCTCAAGGCCCAGGGGCACAGCCCCCTGCTGGTGGCGTGCGACCTTCAGCGCCCCAATGCAGTGACGCAGCTCCAGGTTGTTGGGCAGCGTGCCGGTGTCCCGGTCTTCGCCCCGCACCCCGGCGCCACGTCCTCCGAACTTGAGCACCCCGCCGGTGACCCGGTTGCCGTAGCCAAGGCCGGTGTCGAAGAAGCGCGCCAGAAGCTTCACGACGTCGTGATCGTTGACACGGCCGGCCGCCTCGGTGTCGACGCCGAGATGATGGACCAGGCCCGCCGGATCCGCCAGGCGATCATTCCCAACGAAGTTCTTTTCGTTATCGACTCCATGATCGGCCAGGACGCCGTAAACACGGCGATGGCCTTCGATGAAGGCGTCAACTTCACCGGCATCGTCCTTTCCAAGCTCGACGGCGATGCCCGCGGTGGTGCCGCGCTGTCTGTAGCGTCGGTTACCGGCAAACCGGTCATGTTCGCGTCCACGGGTGAAGGCCTGGACGACTTCGAACTCTTCCACCCGGACCGTATGGCCTCGCGCATCCTGGACATGGGTGACGTCGTCACCCTGATCGAACAGGCTGAGAAGGCCTGGGATAAAGAAGAAGCTGCCCGGATGGCGAAGAAGTTCGCTGACCAGGAAGACTTCACCCTGGACGACTTCCTCGCCCAGATGCAGCAGATCCGCAACATGGGCTCCATGAAGAAGATGCTCATGATGATGCCGGGTGCGCAAAACATCCGCCAGCAGCTGGAGAACTTCGACGAAAAAGAAATCGACCGCGTCGAGGCCATCGTCCGCTCCATGACGCCGCATGAGCGTGTTGCCCCCAAGATCATCAACGGTTCCCGCCGGGCACGTATCGCCAAGGGCTCGGGCGTCCATGTTTCCGAGGTCAACGGGCTGCTGGAGCGTTTCGCCCAGGCGCAGAAGATGATGAAGAAGCTGGCCCAGGGTGGCGGCATGCCGGGTATGCCCGGAATGCCCGGCCTTGGCGGTCCCGGTGGGGGACGCAAGAATGGCAAGAACGCCCCGAAGAAGAAGGCACGTTCCGGCAATCCGGCCAAGGCGGCCCAGGAGTTGCGCGATGCCGAGGCCAAGCGGGCCAACGCAGCTTCGGCAGCTCCCACGGGTGCAGCGTTTGGTCAGGGCGCAGCAGACTTCGATCCGTCATCGTTGAACCTTCCCAAGGGTTTCGACAAGTTCCTCGGCAAATAACCGCGCTGACATTCCCAACCTGCACGGGTTGGATGTCAGAGCCGTCGCATAGGCTGAACCAATGCAGAAGCAGCGCGTGGTCTTCCTCCATGGAGTGGGCAGTTTCGGTGCTGCGGCGTGGCCGAAACAGCACGGAATGGCGCTCCGCTACGACGCCTTGTTTCTGCGAAGGCACGGCTTTGATCCAGTGGCCGAGCCCGTCGAGTCCGACGTAGCAGCCGATGTGGCCATTGTGATTGAGGCCTTGGCTGATTCCGGGGGTGGTCACGTGGTGGCTCATGAGCAAGGAGCCATCCCGGCCATGCTGGCAGCTGTGGATCGCCCGGACCTTGTCCATTCACTCGTCGTGGTGGAACCGGCCTGCTTGTCGTTGACAGCGGAGCTTCCGGCCACGGCTTCCCACCGGGCCCTGATGGAACCGCTGTACGAGGTTCGGGGCCAGCTCAACGACGCTGATTACCAACGCGAGTATTACCTGCGTGCCTTTTCTGCTGAAACGGGTGGCTTGGAATCCCTTGAGGCACAGCGCGCGGCTCGCCGCCTAAGGCTGCAGGCGCCGCCTTGGGAGGCCCCGCTGCACATCGTTCCCGGAGTGCCCACCTTGGTCCTGACCGGTGGGTGGGAACCCTTGTATGAGGAAATTGCGGCGTACCTCCAGGAGACCGGTGCCCTTCGCCGCGTTGCAGCTGGCGGGCACCGGCCCCAGGATTCATCCGACGGGGATCACATCATCCGCACCTTTGTTGCAGACGTGGAGCGGACGCGCTCACTTCAGGCGTCCTGAGTTCGAGGAACCTGAAGCTCCGGCAAGTACACCTTCGCGCCGGAGGCCAGGAATTCGGCACTCTTTTCCTGCATTCCGCTGTACATTTCTGCGATCGCCGCTTGGGATTCTGCCGAGCCGTACTCATCGCGGATGTCCTGGCTGATGCGCATGGAGCAGAACTTGGGGCCGCACATTGAGCAGAAGTGTGCCGTCTTGGCAGGCTCTGCCGGCAGGGTTTCGTCGTGGAAGGACTCCGCCGTGACCGGGTCCAGGGACAGGGCAAACTGGTCCCGCCACCTGAATTCGAACCTGGCCTTTGAAAGGGCATCGTCCCGTTCGTGGGCGCCGGGGTGCCCCTTGGCCAGGTCAGCGGCGTGGGCCGCGATCTTGTAGGTGATCACGCCTGTCTTCACGTCGTCTTTGTTGGGCAGGCCCAGGTGTTCCTTGGGTGTGACGTAGCAGAGCATGGCTGTGCCGTACCGGGCAATCTCAGTGGCACCAATGGCGGAGGTGATGTGGTCGTAGCCTGGAGCGACGTCGGTGACCAACGGTCCCAGTGTGTAGAACGGGGCGCCCTTGCACAGTTCCTGCTGGCGCTCCACGTTCTCCCGGACCAGATGGAACGGAATGTGACCGGGACCCTCCACCATGACCTGCACGTCGTATTCCCAGGCACGCTGGGTCAGCTCGGCCAGAGTATCGAGTTCGGCAAACTGTGCGGCGTCGTTTGCGTCGGCCGTCGCGCCCGGGCGCAGGCCGTCTCCCAAGGAAAACGCGACGTCGTACTTGGCGAAGATTTCGCACAGCTCGTCGAAGTGCGTGTAGAGGAAGTTTTCCTGGTGGTGGGCCAGACACCATCCGGCCATGATGGAGCCGCCTCGGGAGACGATGCCCGTGACGCGGTTGGCGGTCAGCGGCACATACCTCAGCAGCACACCGGCGTGGATGGTCATGTAGTCCACGCCCTGCTCGCACTGCTCGATCACGGTGTCGCGGAAGATCTCCCACGTGAGCTTGTTGGCTTCACCATTGACCTTCTCCAGCGCCTGGTAGATGGGCACCGTGCCGATGGGTACCGGGGAGTTCCGGATGAGCCACTCGCGGGTGGTGTGGATGTCGTCGCCGGTGGACAGGTCCATGACGGTGTCCGCGCCCCACTGGGTGGCCCACTGAAGTTTGTCCACTTCTTCGGCGATGGAACTGGTGACGGCCGAGTTTCCGATGTTGGCGTTGATCTTCACCAGGAAGGCTTTGCCGATGATCATGGGCTCGGACTCGGGGTGGTTGATGTTGTTGGGAATGATCGCCCGGCCGGCGGCGACTTCGCTCCGGACCAGTTCAACGTCGCAGTTCTCCCGTAACGCGACGAACTGCATTTCGGGGGTCACCACGCCATTGCGTGCGTAGTGCATCTGGGTGACGGTTTTGCCTTCGACGGCGCGGCGGGGCACGGGCTGCGCCCCCTTCCACTCCGCAGAGGCCGCGCCTCGCCGCAAAGCCGCCTTGCCGTCGTCGAGCAGGTTGCGTTCGCGGCCCGTGTAGGGTGCGGTGTCGCCGCGGGCTTCAATCCAGGCGGCCCTGAATGGTTCGAGCCCTACTACGGGATCGCTCCCGGGGCCGGCCGTCCGGTAGACCTGCAACGGCGCGTTGGCCTGGCCGTTGGGGGAAGGCTCAAGCGAAATTTCGGTCACCGGAACGCGGATGCCGCTGGCAGGGTCTTCGACGTAGGCGAGCGAATGGGACTTCAAGGACTGCGTAACAACCGTGTCTTCGACAGGGCTGTTTTGGGTAGGGCTGTGCTGTGTTTTGGTGGTGCTCAAAGGATTACTCACTTCCTTCGCCGGCATTACCCGGACAGGTTCAACGGTCGCAGGCTGCCTCAGCCCGATCTCAGCCCCTGCAAGGGCCCCCGTGTGGTCGTAGACGAAGCTACCACAGCTGCCATGGGGCGCCCAGTCACATGAAGGCGGCACCTGCAGGGGCCCCGGCGCGGACTAGGATTTTGGCATGTCCAACATCATCGAATTCACCGGACCAGTGCTCGTCGCCGCGGATCAGGAACGACGTGGTATGTGGTCCGTTGGAGGCACGCTGACCTTCCAACGTCCGTCAGGGCAGCCGGAGAAGGTGCTCGATGGCTGGGTCCTCCCCGGATTTGTTGATGCCCATTGCCACATCGGCTTGGGCCCCGGCGGCGCGGTGGACGAGGCCACTACCCTCGCACAGGCCCAGGCGGACCTGGCCGCCGGGACTCTGCTCATCCGCGACTGTGGATCGCCCAGCGACACACGGTGGGTGCAGCAACGGGAGGACTTGCCTCGGCTGATCAGGTCCGGCCGCCATATCGCCCGAAGCCGCAGGTACCTGCGCGGGCTGGGTCACGAGATTGAGCCGGAGCAGTTGGTGGAGACCGTTCGGAAGGAAGCGCGCGACGGCGACGGTTGGGTGAAATTGGTCGGGGACTGGATCGATCGCGGCATAGGTGACCTGGCGGCCTCCTTTCCTGCCAGGACCGTAAGGGACGCCGTCCGGGCTGCGCACGACGAGGGCGCCAGGGTCACGGCGCATTGCTTCGCGGAAGAGACCATCGATGACATGCTCGATGCCGGTATCGACTGCATCGAACACGCAACGGGTCTGTTGCCACGACACATCCCCAGGCTCGTGGAGCAGTCCGTCCCGATCGTTCCCACGCTGGTCAACATCGCCACCTTCCCGGATATCGCTGCCCAGGCCGCGCCAAAATTTCCTGAATACGCCCACCACATGACGCGCCTCTGGGAGCGGCGGCGTGAACGTGTGGTGGAGGCGTACGAAGCCGGAGTCGCCATCTACACCGGTACGGACGCCGGGAGCGTCATCAGACATGGCCGTATTGCCGACGAAATGAACGAACTGCACGACGCCGGCCTGCCGCCGGCCGCGGTCCTTGACGCCGCCACGTGGGGCGCCCGGAAGTGGCTGGGCGCCGAAGCCATCAGCGAAGGGGCGAGTGCCGACGTCGTGATCTGCCACGAGGATCCGCGCCGGAACGTCAGTACCGTTTCGGCACTCAAACACGTCGTCCTGCGAGGGCAGCTGATCCGCTAGGAATAAATTGAAGCTTCAAGTAATTTAGATAGGTAGAACGTGCCGAAAGGCGGCCGCATCAACACCGGGAGCTTCACATGTCCGCTTCATCCATACAGGACCTTCTGCCTGCCGACCTCGCCATGGGCACCGTTATGCTCAAGGTCGGCGATATGAAAGTCATGAGTGACTACTACCAGCGCGCCTTGGGGCTGGAGGTTGTTGCCGAGCAGGACGGCGGCCTCTACCTCGGGCGGGTCGGCAAGCCCGTGGTCCACTTGGCCCCGGCTGCCGGTCTCCAGCTTCCAGGGCGTGGTGAGGCCGGGCTGTTCCACACCGCCATCCTCTTCCAGGACCAGCCCTCATTGGCGGCCACCATCGCAACCGCCGCCGGTTATGAACCCCGTGCCTTCGTGGGAAGTGCGGACCACCTGGTCAGTGAAGCGTTCTACTTCACCGACCCGGAAGGCAACGGCATTGAGCTCTACTACGACAAGCCGCGCGAAAGCTGGCAGTGGGACGGCAAAAATGTGGTCATGGACAATGTGGCCCTCCCGCCGCAGCGTTTCCTCCAGCAGCACCTGAGCGAAGCCGCGGTCACGGGCCAGCACGAAGCGGCGGCCGGAATAGGCCACGTCCACCTTCAGGTGGGCGACGTCGCCACGGCCCACAACTTCTACGTCGAAACCCTGGGCTTCGAGAAGACCGCGGGTTGGCATGGCCAGGCGCTGTTCGTCTCCGCCGGTGGGTACCACCACCACATGGCCATGAATGTGTGGAACAGCCGCGGCGCCGGCCCCCGGAAGGACACCCTGGGGCTCGGGGAAGTGCTCATTGAGGTGCCCACTGGCGATGACGTCGGCGCACTGGCAGACCGCCTGCGGGTGGCCGGAGTGCAGAACCACCACACGGGCGCCGAATTGCAGTTCGAAGACCCGTGGAGGAACAAGCTGCGCGTTGCCGTGCGCCGGCCCGATTCCGCCGCCGGCGTCCAGGCAGGCGCATAGCTGCACTAGGCTGGGCAGTGACGGTGCGGGACCTCCTGTCCTGCGCCGCACGCCCCGTCAGCACTAAGGATTGAGAGTACTTTCCATGGGCTTTGCCGAAATTTTTGTAGCCACCCACGACGAAGCACTCAAGCGGGCAGCCGCCCTGGGCAAGGGTGCCGATGTTGCCGGACCCGCGGTCCGGATCAAGGACATTACGGACTACGAAGTTGAACAGCTTGGCGACCTTGCCGGACAGGCGGTCCATGCTGCGGGCGCCGACTACGAACTTGCCTTGGTGGACGTCACCAGTGATGCGCTTCTCGGCGTTCCCGAGGCGATGGTGAGGGCGCTGGCCGAACTGCTCACCTACGAAAGCGAAGGCGAAGCCAACGTCCTCGACGACGTCGCTGCCGCCTGGGCTGCGCAGGAAGACATGCCCTTTGAAGCCGCGCAGTCACGGCAATACGTCCAGCAACTGGCCGCCCTTGCCGCGGACGTGGAAAAGACCGAGCGGACCGGGCTCTACGTCTGGTCGGAATGAGCATCCGCCGTCCGGTCCGGTGAAGGCGCCGTCCGCAAAGTGACCAAGAACTCACCGGCCCGTGCGGCGTAAGTCGTAAATGCCGCGGGCATCTGGCACAATAGACAGGTACTCGATCGGTGCGGCCCCTCTCTCCGTGCTCGTATCTTGTCCTTCGAACCGCCAAGTATGGCCCGCCCCACGGGTGCAGAACGCCCGGTTCAACCCCGTTTCAGAAACAGGAGTGACCACAAAAGTGGCCGTAAAGATTCGCCTTAAGCGCTTCGGTAAGATGCGCGCACCGTACTACCGCATTGTCGTCATGGATGCCCGCGCCAAGCGCGATGGCCGTGCCATTGAAGAAATCGGCAAGTACCACCCCACCGAAGAGCCGTCGTACATCGAGGTCGCTTCCGAGCGCGCCCAGTACTGGCTCTCCGTTGGTGCCCAGCCGACCGAGCAGGTTGCCGCGATCCTCAAGATCACCGGTGACTGGCAGAAGTTCAAGGGCCTCCCGGGCCAGGAAGGCACCCTGAAGACCAAAGCTCCGAAGGAAGCTTTCGTAGCTCCGGAGAAGGGTTCCGTCATCATCCCGGAAGCCATCACCAAGAAGGCCAAGAAGGACGACGCTGCTGAGGCTCCGGCCGAGGCTGAAGCAGAGACCACCGAGGCTGAGTAAGTTGCTGGCAGAAGCGCTCGAGCACTTGGTCCGCGGGATCGTTGACAGCCCTGAGGATGTCAAGGTCAGTGCCAGGAACAACCGTCGCGGGGAATCCCTCGAGGTGCGCGTTCACCAGGAGGACCTCGGACGGGTGATCGGCCGTCAAGGACGTACTGCACGTGCACTGCGCACTGTGGTTGCTGCCTTGGCTGGTGGCGAGCAGGTCCGGGTCGACGTCGTCGATACCGACCGCCGCCGGTAACGCGCTCAGCACTTTTTGTCTTAGGTCCGGCCCCTTCACCGAATATGGTGGAGGGGCCGGATTGCTTTGTCCAACACTTCACTACCGCGACTGCCCGGCGGCGCGGAACAACAGAATTCAGAGGAACCCATGCAGCTCCAGGTGGCCCGGATCGGCAAACCCCATGGCATTCGTGGCGAGGTGACGGTGCAGGTACTCACCGACGCGCCCGCAGAGCGATTCGTCGCGGGGACCGAGTTCGTCGTGGAGCCGGCCTCAGCCGGCCCGTTGACTGTCCGCAGCGCCAGGTGGAACAAGGAAATCCTGCTGCTTGGCTTCGAGGAGATCGCGGACCGCAATGCCGCTGAAGCCATCCGTGGGGCAAAGCTGTTCATTGAAACGGAAGAACTCGACGACGACGACGACGAGGAAGGCTGGTACGAGCACGAACTCGTTGGCCTTCAGGCGCGTGTGGGTGCCCAGATTGTTGGCAAGGTTGCCGCACTGAACACCATGCCCGCCCAGGACCTGCTGGTCATAGAATCCGAAGACGGCAAGGAGATCCTGGTTCCCTTCGTTGACGAAATCGTCCCGGAGGTCAACATCGAGGACGGCTACATCCTCATCACGCCGCCCTCGGGCCTGTTCGAGCTCAACGACGAAGGTGCCGGGGATTCCAACGGGGAGCCTGCTGAATGAGGATCGATGTCGTCAGCATCTTCCCTGAGTACCTTGCCCCGCTGGAGCTTTCCCTCATAGGCAAGGCCCGGCAGGACGGATTGCTGGAGCTGAACGTCCACGATCTGCGTACCTTCACCACGGACAAGCACCGTACGGTGGACGACACACCGTACGGTGGCGGTGCCGGCATGGTCATGAAGCCTGAACCCTGGGCGCAGGCGCTTGAGTCCATAGCCCCTGCGGAGGCGGGCACCAAGCCGGTGTTGATTGTTCCCTCACCCGCGGGGGAGCGCTTCACCCAGGCGCTGGCTTACGAACTCGCCGAGGAAGAGCAGCTGGTCTTCGCTTGTGGCCGCTACGAAGGCATCGACGAACGCGTCATCGACTGGGCCCACGAGCACTTCACGGTGCGTCCGGTCAGCCTTGGCGACTACGTGCTCAACGGAGGCGAGGTAGCCGTCCTCGCCATGGTGGAAGCGATCGGCCGCCTCCTTCCCGGGGTGGTCGGCAACCCCGAGTCGTTGATCGAGGAGTCCCACTCCGACGGTTTGCTGGAGTATCCCGTCTACACCAAACCGTCATCCTGGCGTGACCATGACGTGCCGGAGATCCTGCTGAGCGGCAATCACGGCAAGATTGCCCAATGGCGCCGCCATGAGCAGTTCCGTCGTACCGCCGAACGCCGCCCGGACCTTCTGGCGGATTTCGACGCCGGTACGTTGAGTCGCGCGGACCGCAACGCCCTCGCGGAGCTCGGCTACGAGATCGTCGATGGCCGGCTTCGGGCCACCCGCCGCGGTGAGTCCACCGACTAAGCCGCCGGCCGCCGTCGAACGCTGTGGGTCCCGCCAGTTGGTCGGATGGCTGAGCATGTGGCAGAATTAACCCTTGTGTCTGCTGGGCTGACACCTGCCACAGGGGGAGTTCAGCCAACAGTCGGACAACCCGGTGACGCCAATCAGTGGTGGAGCCGGACACTAAGAAACTTCGGCGGAAATTTCCGGTGGCCTGGTGTGCCCCGGGCTTGTCCGCCGTAACCCAAAGTGAATGACCTGTGGCGTTCACCAGGAGTGGATTAATGCATATCCTCGATAGCGTAGATGCAGCTTCGCTGCGTAGCGATGTTCCTGAGTTCCGCGCGGGTGACACCCTCAAGGTTCACGTCAACATCATCGAAGGCAAGAACTCCCGTGTCCAGGTATTCCAGGGCTTCGTCCTGGGCCGCCAGGGTGACGGCGTTCGCGAAACCTTCACCGTGCGCAAGGTTTCCTTCGGTGTCGGCGTAGAGCGTACCTTCCCGGTACACTCCCCGATCATCGAAAAGATCGAGGTCGTCACCAAGGGTGACGTCCGCCGCGCCAAGCTTTACTACATGCGCGCACTGCGCGGTAAGGCTGCGAAGATCAAGGAAAAGCGCGACTTCGCCAAGTAAGTCCCGCGACTTACGCAACGGGTCCAGGATTCGTGCCCGGTTGATCCGGAGCAATCCGCAACGCAACACAGGATACGAGTCATGGACACATCAGAACGCCAGCCCCGGAAACAGGGCTGGCGTTTTGTTTTGCTGGCCCTGGTCCTCGCCATCGCCATCAGCGGCCTGGTGCGCTCACTGTGGGTCGACGTCTATTACATTCCGTCCGAATCCATGGAGCCGCTGCTGATGACCGGCGACCGGATCCTGGTATCGCGCACCGATTTCAGCGCCGAGCCTATCCGCCGGGGCGACGTCGTGGTATTTGACGGGCGCGGCTCCTTCGCGCCGCTCAGCAGCGGCAAGGGTCCGTTCGTGGATGCGGTCAACGCGGCGGGACAGTGGTTTGGGTTGACGGGCAGTGACACCACCTACGTAAAAAGGGTCATTGGCGTCCCCGGTGACCATGTTCAGTGTTGCGATGCCACCGGGCAGCTCACAGTGAACGGTCAGGTACTTGAGGAACCCTATCTTTACCCGGGCGATGAACCCAGCACGCAGAAGTTCGACGTCGTGGTGCCCCGGGACCGCCTCTGGTTGATGGGTGATCATCGTTCGCGCTCTGCCGACTCCCGTGGGCTGCTGGGCGCGCCGGGCGGCGGCATGGTTCCCATGGAACGGGTTATCGGACGGCCGGTCCAGATCATCTGGCCACTTGATAGATTTACAG
This sequence comes from Paenarthrobacter sp. NPDC057355, assembly GCF_042667405.1. Lineage (NCBI taxonomy): Bacteria > Bacillati > Actinomycetota > Actinomycetes > Micrococcales > Micrococcaceae > Paenarthrobacter > Paenarthrobacter sp. NPDC057355. The sequence continues at coordinate 79,806 of NZ_JBHVAL010000019.1, forward strand.
GGATGCCTCGCTCCACGCAGGCCGAAACATCATCGAAGGACGGACAGTAGATGCCGGACAAAGCTCCCGGGACCCCAGAGCGGTACGACGACGACGCGCGGCTCTCGGACGAAACGGCGCCTTCAGATGGTGCGGAGACCCGGGCAGAGGCGGAAAAACCGGGCAAGAACCCGGTGCTGGTATGGGTCAAGGAAATTGCCACTGTCGTGGTGATTGCGCTGGTGCTGTCATTCCTGTTAAAAACGTTCCTTTTCAAGGCTTTCTTCATACCCTCCGAGTCCATGGAAAGCACGCTGGACGTTCACGACCGCATCTTCATCAACCTGCTGGTTCCCGGGCCATTCGACCTCTCGCGCGGCGACGTAGTGGTCTTCAAGGACACCCAGGCATGGCTCCCGCCCGTGGCCCAGAAGCCGGCCGGGCCCATGGACTGGGTAGGAGACACCCTCGAATTCGTAGGCCTGGCTCCGGACGCGAGCGAGCAGCACCTGGTCAAACGTGTTATCGGGCTCCCCGGCGATCACGTCTCGTGCTGTGATGCGCAGGGACGGATCAGCGTCAATGGTGTTGCCCTCAACGAGACCTACATCAATCCGGCCGAAACCCCCTCTCCGCAAACCTTCGACGTAGTTGTTCCCGAAGGTAAAGTGTGGGTTATGGGCGATAACCGCAACCACTCTGCGGACTCCCGGGCCCACCAGGAAACCAACGGCGGATTCGTGAACATCGAAGATGTTGAGGGCAAGGCCACGGTCATCGCCTGGCCCATCAACCGATGGACTGTCCTTGACAACTACCCGGACGTTTTCCGTAACGTCCCCCAAGCAACCCCCGCAAAGTAGATGGCAACCACAGCAACAGGTCCAGGTCCAGGTCCCAAGGCCAAAGCCAAGACCCAGCCCAAAGCCAAGACCCAGCCCAAGGGCAAGACCCCGCCCAAGGGAAAAGCGAAAGCGAAGAGCCCGCTAGGTTTTCCCACGTTGGACGTGGAGAGAACGTTCCTCTCCCAAGGTGTGCGCCTTCTTGCGGGTGTGGACGAGGTAGGGCGCGGCGCGTTGGCGGGTCCCGTCAGCGTGGGAATCACGGTGGTCGACCTCGCCGAGCATGGCCTTCTGGCCGATGTTCGCGACAGCAAGCTCCTCAAACCCGAAGACCGTGACCGCTTGGAACCCCTGGTCCGCGAATGGGCCCTGGCCTCAGCAGTGGGGCACGCCTCCTCACAGGAGATAGACGAGATCGGCATCATTGCCGCCCTGCGCCTGGCCGGAACCCGTGCGTGGTGTGAAATTCTCGACGGCGGCATCACTCCAGACCTTGTGCTGTTGGACGGCAGCCACAACTGGCTTTCACCGGACGTCCAGGCGTCTCTCTTTGACTCGGCACCGACCGGTGCACTGTGCGAAGCTCCTGTCCACACGAGGGTCAAAGCCGACATGAGTTGCCTCAGCGTGGCGGCGGCCAGTGTGTTGGCCAAGGTGGCCCGCGACCGCATCATGGTGGACCTCCACTCCGAGCTGCCCGCCTATGGCTGGAATGTGAACAAGGGGTATGCCACCGCCGCCCACCGTGACGTTATCCGCCTCCAGGGTCCCAGTGCATACCACCGCACCAGCTGGCACTTGACCGGTGCCATGGCGGAATAGTTCCTGCCAGTCGCGCAGCTGTTGTGTACTTGGCGCGTACCAACCAGCAGATAGTGCAAGATGGAACTATGAGTGCCGAGGACCTTGAAAACTATGAAACCGACATGGAGCTGCAGCTCTACCGTGAGTACCGGGACGTAGTCGGTCTTTTCAGCTACGTTGTCGAGACGGAGCGACGGTTCTATCTGGCCAACCACGTCGATCTCCAAGCCCGCAGCGCGGACGGTGAGGTTTACTTCGACCTGACTCTGCAGGACGCGTGGGTCTGGGATGTCTACCGCTCCGCGCGCTTCGTCAAGAACGTCCGCGTGATCACCTTCAAGGACGTCAACGTCGAAGAACTGCCCCGCAGCGAAGACCTTGCTTTGCCCAAGGACGGCGGCCTGGGAGACCTTGGAGATCTCGGCAACTAGGGCTTTTCCGGGGAGCACTGTTCCTCCACAACTTAGGATTCCGGCCGGTTTACCCACATAGCAGCAGGCCGCCCTGTCACCGTCCGCCTCCAGCCTGAAGGCTGGTCAGTGGAGGTGGTGGCCATGAGGGCAAAAGACCTGCTGGGCCAATACGGCGAGGCATTGGCGGCGGATTTCCTGGCGGACCAGGGGATGCGGATCATTGATCGCAACTGGCGTTGTGCCGATGGGGAAATCGACATCGTTGCAATTGACGGGGACACCTTGGTGGTGGCCGAAGTCAAAACGCGGAGGAGCCTGGACTATGGGCATCCATTCGAGGCTGTAGGACCGGCCAAATTGGTCCGGCTCCATCGACTTGTCGCGTCCTGGTGCCGCGCCCACGACTTCAAGGCACGGCGTCAGCGTGTTGATGTGGTGTCGGTGATTGACAGCGGCCTCGGTGATCCCGTGCTGGAACACCTTCGGGGTGTTGGGTAGATGGGGGTCGGGCGCAGCTACAGCGTCGCCCTTGTGGGCCTGAACGGATACATCGTGGAAGTAGAGGCCGACATCGGCCAAACACTTCCCAACTTCGTGATTCTCGGGCTCCCCGACGCTGCCTTGAATGAAGCGAAGGAACGAATTCGTTCGGCCGCGCAAAACTCAGGGATACCTTTGAGCCGACGGAAGATCACGGCGAACCTCATCCCTGCCTCACTTCCGAAACGTGGTTCCGGATTCGATCTGGCGATCACAATGGCGGTGCTGCGGGCTGCCAAGGACATCAGATCCATCGACGGAACCGTGTTCATCGCTGAGCTTGGCCTGGATGGCAGGCTGAGACCGGTCCGTGGAATTCTCCCTGCCGTGATGGCCGGCGTCCTGGCCGGTTTTCCCGACATTGTGGTGGCCGAGGCGAATGTTGCGGAGGCGGCGCTTGTCCCGGGCGCAAACGTCCGGGGCTACAAGACGCTGGCCAGGCTGGCGTACGACTTTGGCGCAGACCCGAAAGACCTCGCGCTGGACTATGAGCCCGCGGACGAGGATGTCCCTGACGCGGACGTGGAGAGCTTGGCCTCGGCACCCGATCTTTGTGATGTCTCAGGGCAAGGCGAAGCGCGACGTGCATTGGAAGTGGCTGCTGCCGGCGGACACCATATGCTGCTGACCGGCCCGCCCGGGGCCGGCAAGACCATGCTGGCCGAGAGACTTCCCGGATTGCTACCGGACCTGGCGGACACGGCCGCAATGGAGGTGACCGCCATCCATTCCCTGGCTGCGGCCCAGGCCTCTGCTGTTCGGCTGGTCCGCCGGCCGCCCTTCGAGAATCCACACCACAGTGCAACGGCCGCGGCCATCATCGGGGGCGGTTCGGGCCTTCCGCGGCCCGGTGCCGCATCACGTGCCCATCGGGGCGTGCTGTTCCTCGACGAGGCTCCAGAGTATGAACGACGGGTGTTGGACGCCCTTCGGCAGCCACTGGAAAGTGGCGAGCTGGTGATCCACCGTTCGGCCGGAACTGCTGCCTATCCTGCCCGCTTCCAACTGGTTCTGGCCGCCAATCCATGTCCTTGCGGGAAAGCATCCGGCAAAGGGATGGAGTGCACCTGCACGGCGATGATGCGGCGCCGCTACTTCGGGAGGATGTCGGGCCCACTGCTGGACCGCGTCGATATCCAACTGCAAGTTGAGCGTGTGTCCCTGGCGGATTTCGGCAGCGCCGGGAAAGAAGAGGATACCCGCACAGTGGCAGCGCGGGTAGCAGCCGCCAGGGAAAGGCAGCTGGTCCGCCTGAACGGCTTGGCGCTCGAGACAAATGCGCAGGTCCCCGGACGAAGCCTTCGCGGCGAACTGCGGTTGTCCCCGGGAACCACACGGATACTGGACGCCGCCTTGGAGCGGGGCATCCTGACGGCGCGGGGCTACGACCGTGTCCTGAGGCTCGCCTGGACGCTAGCGGATCTAGACCTCAGCGACAAGCCCGATGCTGACCACATAGGGCAGGCATTGGGCCTGAGGCAGGCTGCGGGGGCGGCATGAGCACCTTGAATTCGATCGGGAAAACGGGAGTGACAGGAATGAACGAGCACGACAAGAACAGGACAGCCCGGGCAGCACTGGCGCGCCTGATGGAACCCCAGGACTCCGTAGGACTGGCCCTGGTCCAGGTAGCGGGGCCTGTCGACGCCCTTGGCGTTGCAACAGGGGAACTGCGAACTGGACCTGCTCTGGAACAGGAGATCTCCGCGGTGCTCCGCGACGGGGGAGGACCTGCAAGCTGGCCAGGTCTCCAGACCAGCCTCAAGCGATGGGCTCCGCGTGTTGCCGACCTGGCTCCAGAGCGCGACCTGGAAACCATGCGGCGGCTTGGTGGCCGTTTGATCATTCCCGGAGACGACCTTTGGCCGGAACAGTTGTCCGATCTCGGCCTCCAGGAACCCCTCTGCCTGTGGTGGCGGGGACACGAGCAGGAACTGCCGTCAGCACCACACGCCATCGCACTGGTGGGTTCCAGGGACAGCACGAGCTATGGTGCGTCGGTCACAGGAGACTTCGCATATGGATTGGCCCAGCGGGGTTTCAGCGTGGTCTCCGGCGGGGCCTATGGCATCGACGCCCATGCGCATCAGGGAGCGCTCAACGGAGGGGTAGCCGGGCTGCCCACCATAGCGGTCATGGCCGGGGGAGTCGACCGCTTCTACCCCTCCGGCAACGAGGACCTCCTGCGGGCAGTCTGCACCCAGGGAGCTGTGATCTCGGAAGTTCCCCCGGGTTCGGCACCCACACGGTACAGATTCCTGCAAAGAAACCGTCTCATTGCCGCCCTTGCGTCAGTAACCGTGGTGGTGGAGGCCCGGTGGCGCTCAGGGGCGCTGAATACGGCGCATCACGCTGAGACGATCGGCCGCGTCGTGGCCGCAGTTCCGGGTTCAATCCACAGCGCGAACTCGGCCGGCTGCCACCGCCTTCTCAGGGAGGGGGGAGCCGTATGCGTGACGGACGTGGGAGAAATTGCTGAGCTTGCCGGGGCCATTGGAGAATCCGCCGCCGAGGACAAGGGCGAAGGCGCGGCGGTCCATGACGGGTTGTCGCTGGAGGACCTTATCCTTCTGGACGCCCTGCCCCTTCGCTCCTCAAGTTCCGTGGAAAAACTATCCGTCGTGGCGGGATTGAGCCTTGTCGCCGTTCGTGCAGGCCTTGGCCGGCTGGGGCTGCTGGGCCTGGCCGTTTCGGAGCGGGGCGCATGGAAGCGTGGAAAGAGTGCTTAGCGCCTTTCGGAACAGGCATGTTGGTGCAGTCGCCGTGCAACGACTGCTGGCACAGTTGGAAGGGTGGATGCACGATCACTACCTTCAAACTTGGCCGACGCAGTCGAGGGCTTTCGGCGGTACCTCGAAGGTGAGCGGGCACGGTCTGCCCATACCGTCCGTGCCTACACAGCGGACGTTGAGAGCCTTCTCGCTTTCGCAGTGGAAGAGGGTGTCCAGGAGCTAAGGCAGCTGGAGCTTGGATCGCTTCGGCGTTGGCTTGGTGCCCAGAGTGAAGCTGGAATGTCGCGGGCTACGCTGGCCAGACGTGCGGCGACCGCCAGGTCCTTCACCGGCTGGGCGCTCCGCGAAGAACTGATCGCGACGGACCCTGCTGTGAGGTTGCAGGCGCCCAAGCGCGGCAAGTCACTCCCTGGTGTGCTGCAGCAACAGCAGGTCACCCGCATGGTTGATGACCTGGTCGCCGCCGCCGAGGAAGGTGGTCCAATGCCCCTGAGGAACCGCGCCATGGTGGAGTTGCTTTATGCCACGGGCGTCCGGGTGGGCGAACTTGCGGGACTGGACATAGATGATCTGGACCCGGACAGGAGAACCCTTCGCGTGCTGGGCAAGGGCAATAAGGAGCGCACCGTGCCGTTCGGTGTCCCAGCTGCCGTGGCCGTAGATGACTGGCTTAGGCGGGGACGTCCGGCCGTCGCCACTGCAGGGAGCGGGCCGGCCCTGTTTCTGGGGGCCCGGGGTAACCGCGTCGATCCCCGGCAGATCCGCTCAGTGGTCAGTGACTTGCTGCAGGCGCTTGGCGATACCTCCGCCACGGGTCCGCATGCGCTCAGGCATAGCGCGGCCACGCATCTGCTGGACGGCGGTGCGGACCTGCGTGCCGTCCAGGAGATTCTTGGCCACAGCAGCCTCGCCACAACACAGATTTACACCCATGTGTCCGTTGATCGGCTGAGGAACAGCTATCAGCAGGCGCACCCGCGGGCCTGAACATGAACGCTGCAGTCATCGCACTGGCGGAAAGCGGCAGCGTACGGCAAAATGAAAGCACCACGGGGAAACCTTCAATTCACGCTTGAGGGTTATATCTGTGCCAAGATCGTCAACAGGACTACACAAATGAATAGCCTGTCAGGGCCCGAATGGGTTTCATGACATCCGGCAGCATCGGCAAACATCCGGGCAGAGGTCGTTGGGGAAGACGTACCTACAGCTATGGAGGATGGAATGTCTGTTGCAACAACCCGCGGTGTCTTGTTCGTGCACTCGGCCCCAACGGCACTTTGCCCGCATGTTGAGTGGGCCATTGGATCGGTCGTGGACAAGCGGACCGATCTTGAGTGGACCCCTCAACCTGCCGCGCCCGGAATGTTCCGGGCGGAGCTTTCCTGGACCGGTGCGCCGGGAACTGGGGCACAACTGGCGTCGGCTCTTCGGGGCTGGGCGCATCTGCGCTATGAGGTTACTGAGGAACCCAGCCAGGGCGTCGATGGTGCCCGCTGGTCGCACACGCCTGAGCTCGGCATTTTCCATGCCGTGACCGATGTGCACGGCAACATCATGGTGACCGAAGACCGCATCCGTTACGCGTACGAATCCGGAGCCGGAGATCCTTCGGCCGTTTACCACGAGTTGTCGTTGGCTTTGGGTGAGGCATGGGACGAGGAACTGGAGCCATTCCGGCACGCAGCCGAGGGCGCCCCCGTGCGTTGGCTGCACCAGGTAGGCTGACGGGCTGGATAAGCAAGACCCCATAGCAATGAAGAGGGCCCCACCGGATGGTGGGGCCCTCTTCATGTCAAGGACGAAATCCTTGGGCTAAGGAAGCCCGGTTCAGACGTTTCGCACCGCAATGACGGCGTTGTGTCCGCCGAAACCGAACGAGTTGCTCAGCGCCACGATGTCTCCCGTTGGCAGGTCGCGGACGGAGGTTACGACGTCGAGGGGGATCTCGGGATCCTGGTTCTCGAGGTTGATGGTGACCGGGGCCTTGCGTTCGTAGACGGCAAGCACGGTCAGGACGGCCTCAACGGCGCCTGAAGCACCCAGGAGGTGGCCCATCTGCGACTTCGTTGCCGAGACCGCGACGTTGTCCACGTGGGTCCCAAGGGCAGCACGGAGGGCCGTGTACTCGGGCTTGTCGCCTACCGGGGTTGAAGTGGCGTGCGCGTTGACGTGCACAACGTCCTCGGCCTGGATCCGGCCATCGAACATTGCGGCCTTCAGGGCCCGGGTGGCACCCAGGCCCTCGGGGTCAGGCGCGGTGATGTGGTAGGCATCCGCCGTCACGGAAGTTCCAGCGAGTTCCGCGTAAATACGGGCGCCACGTGCGATGGCGTGTTCCTCGGCCTCCAGGACCAAGGCGCCGGCACCTTCACCCATGACGAAGCCGTCACGGTCGGTGTCGTACGGGCGGGAAGCGCGCTCGGGCTCGTCATTGCGGCGGGACAGAGCCTGCATGGAAGAGAAAGCGGCCAACGGCATCGGGTGGATAGCTGCTTCGGCGCCACCACATACCACTACGTCCGCCTTGCCGGACCGGATCAGGTCCAATCCAAGGTGAAGGGCTTCTGTGCCGGACGCGCAGGCGGAAACCGGAGTGTGGGCACCGGCGCGTGCTCCGAGGTCGAGGCTGACGGCAGCCGCCACGCCGTTGGGCATGAGCATGGGCACCGTCATGGGGAGAACACGGCGTGGACCCTTGTCCCGGAGGGTGTCCCAAGCATCAAGGAGCGTCCAAACGCCACCGATTCCCGTAGCAAAAGCCACTGCAAGGCGATCGTGGTCGATCTCGCCGATTCCGGCGTCGGACCAAGCTTCGCGGGCGGCGATGACGCCAAACTGCGTGGAGGGGTCCATTCGCTTGGCCTCAACCCGGCTCAGAACCTCCAGGGCAGGCGTGGAGCACCTGGCAGCAAAGTGGACGGGGAGGTCGTACTTGGCGACCCACTCGTCTTCGAGGGTACGGGCGCCGGAGACCCCTTTCAGCGCGTTCTGCCACATTGTGGGTACGTCGCCGCCGATGGGAGTGGTGGCCCCCAGACCGGTTATGACTACTTTGCGTGCCATGCGATCACTCTCTGTCGGATCAGCCGTCCCGTTCGCGGTCAGCGCGGGCGGCAGGAAAACTTTGGGCGTTACTGCGGCTGTGCCGGGCCCAGGACTGGCGCCCCGGGCCCGGCACAGCTGGTGTCAGGACTTAGGCCTGTGCGTTGGCGATGAAGCTGACGGCGTCGCCGACGGTCTTGAGGTTCTTGACCTCTTCGTCGGGGATGCGGACGCCGAACTTCTCTTCAGCGTTGACAACGATGGTCATCATGGAGATGGAGTCGATGTCCAAGTCCTCGGTGAAGGACTTGTCGAGCTCGACGGCTTCGGTGGCAAGGCCGGTCTCCTCGTTGACGATTTCAGCCAGGCCGGCCAGGATCTCTTCGTTGCTAGCCATTGTTGGCTCCTTTTCTTGTTGTACCGGCTGCTGCCGGAAAGGGGGCAAACCGCGGTTACGGTTTGGGTTTGTCAGGAATATTCAGTTGGCTGGAGGCCGCCGTGGCCGGTCCAGGTCTACGGCAGGACGACAACCTGTGCGCCGAAGACCAAGCCGGCGCCGAAGCCGATCTGCAGGGCAAGGCCCCCGCTCAAGCCAGGGTTCTCCTGGAGCAAGCGGTGAGTCGCCAAGGGGATGGAGGCAGCTGACGTGTTTCCGGCCTGGGCGATGTCGCGGCCGATCACAACAGATTCGGGAAGCTTCAGCTTCTTCACCATCTCATCAATGATGCGCATGTTCGCCTGGTGGGGAACGAATGCAGCGAGGTCACTGGCTTCGATGCCTGCAGCGTCCAATGCCTGCTGCGCCACCTTGGCCATTTCCCAGACGGCCCAGCGGAAGACGGTTTGCCCGTCCTGGCGCAGGGTTGGCCACACATCCTGGGTTGCTGAAAGGATGGCGGGGTCGTCAATCTCGTCCGAGTGCCTGGCGGACTCGCCGAGCTTCTTGACGTCTTCAAGGGAGTGGGTCATGCCGATGGCGTCCCACTTGCTGCCGTCGGAGCCCCATACGGAGGGGCCGATACCGGGTGTGTCGGAGGGGCCAACCACGACGGCGCCGGCTCCGTCACCCAGGAGGAACGAGATGGTGCGCTCGTGGTTGTCGATAACATCCGAGAGCTTTTCTGCGCCAACCACCAGAACGTACTCGGCCGCGCCGGAGCGGACCAATGCATCAGCCTGCGCAACGCCGTAGCAGTACCCGGCACAGGCGGCAGAAATATCGAAGGCGGGTGCCGGCGTCGCGCCCAAGCGGTCGGTCAACGCAGCTGCTGCGGAGGGCGTCGCGTAGGGGTGGGTAACTGTGGAGACAATGACGGCCCCCAGCTGTGATGCTTCGATGCCTGCCTGGGCCAGTGCTTCCCGGGCTGCCCCTTCGGCCATGTCGATGACGCTGACATCCTCCGCCGCGCGGTGGCGGGTGATGATGCCGGTCCGCTGGCGGATCCATTCGTCCGAGGAATCGATCCATTGGCAAACGTCCTCGTTGGTGACGATGACGTCGGGGCGGTAGGCGCCGATGCCCAGGATGCGGGCGTTCTCATTGACGGCGGCTTTGTTGAGTACCGGCGTGCTCATGCCTGTCCCTCCAGTTCAGCAAAGAGTGCGAGAGCCGCGGACAGGTCGTCCGGGGTTTTGACTGCAACGGTCTTCACACCGGGCATCCCGCGCTTGGCCAGTCCGGCCAGGGTACCGGCCGGTGCAAGTTCGATGACGCCGGTAACGCCGCGCTCCACCAGAGTTTCCATGCACAGGTCCCAACGGACCGGACGGGACACCTGGGCAATCAAGCTCTCGACGGCGGCAGGTCCCGACGTGACTTCCTTGCCGTCGTAGTTGGACAGAAGGGGCACGGATGGGCTCTGCGGCGACAGTGAAGGCTTGAGGGCCTCAAGGGCACTGACTGCGGGGGCCATGTGGGAGGTGTGGAACGCACCGGCTACCTTGAGCGGAATAACGCGCGCCTTTGCCGGCGGGTTGTCCGCGAGGGCCTTGAGCTGCTCGAAGGTTCCCGCGGCGACGGTCTGGCCGGCTCCATTGACGTTGGCCGGGGTGGCGCCGGAGGCTTCGATCGCTGCAAGGACGTCAGCGGGATCGCCGCCTACTACAGCACTCATGCCCGTGGGAGTCACTGCGGCTGCCGCAGCCATGCTGTTGGCACGTTCACGGACGAAGGTCATGGCCTCGGCCTCGGTGAGGACGCCGGCAAGGGCGGATGCCGTGATTTCGCCAACGGAGTGGCCGGCCAGAATGACTGGCAAGGTGCTCAGTTCGACGTCGAACAGCGACTTCGCGGCCACGAGGCCCGCTGCAACGATCAGCGGCTGCGCGACGGCGGTGTCCTTGATGGTCTCTTCGTCGGAGGTGGTGCCATGGGCCTTGAGGTCAATGCCTGCGATCTCGCTCAGGGCGGCCACTTGGCCTTCGACGGAGGGGAGTTCCAGCCAGGGGGCCAAAAATCCGGGGGTCTGGGAGCCCTGTCCAGGGCAGACGATTGCAAGCACGTATCCAGCTTTCCAAATTGCCACGTGATCCACTGGTGTTTCGGTACACCAAGCTCACTGGGTCAGTTTGTAGGAAGTCTACAACGGTTCAGTTCTGCGAACGTGACGCATGACGTTCGGGAACGGCTTTCGGCGGGGCCGAAAGGCGTCCTACAACCAAGGCCGTTTGCAGCACAAACGCCTCCCTTGGAAGCAGCGGATCCCAGCCTGTCACGTCGCAGACACGCTTCAAACGGTAGCGCACTGTGTTGGCGTGGACGAACAGTTCCCTGGCGGTAGCTTCCAGGGAATGCCCCAATTCAAGGTAGGTCCCGAGGGTCTCCACGAGGCCGTTCGAGGCCGCGAGCAGGGGCCGGTAGATGTTCTTGATGAGGGATCGCCGGGCAGCATCATCACCGGAAACCACGCGCTCCGGAAGGAGATCATCGGCGGCAACAGGCCGGGGGGCGGAGGGCCACGCACGGGCCGCGGTCAGGCCCGCGAACGCCGCCTGGGCGGAGCTGCTCGCTTCAAGCAGGGAGCCGGCTTCAGGGCCATACACCACCGCGCCCGGCGCGAAAAGTTCACTGAGCTTCAGGTACGCGGTGTCCCGGTCCTGCACTCCACCCAGGATCAGGATGAGGCGGTCGCCCTGGATTCCCACCAGCGCATCCTCGGCGAACCTGCCCGCAGTGCGACGCAGCTCGCTGACGTAGCTTGCGCTGGGCTCAGACGGTGAATTTCCCACCATGACAGTGAACCGCTCCTGGGCTTTCCAGCCCAGGGCCGCGATCCGCGACCTCAGCGCATCGGTGTTCTCTCCCCGGAGGATGGCGTCAACAATCAGCGCCTCCAGACGGGTGTCCCAGGAACCACGCGACTCTGCGGCGCGGGCGTAGACATCCGCGGCGGCGAAGGCCACCTCCCGCGAATAACGAAGGACGGCTTCCCGCAACGATGGCTGGTCTGACTCCGGAGCTATGACTGGTACTTGGTCTTCAACCACTTCAACCACGATGCGGATCAGTTGCAGGGCCTTCTGCAGGCTGATGGAGCGGGTGAGCTCCGTCGGGGCATTGCCGAACACATCGGTGAGAATCCAGGACGGCGAACTGGGGCGTTCATACCAGGTCACGAAGGCGGCGATTCCGTTCTGCGCCACCAGGCCCAGTGCGGAGCGTTCATCTGAGCTCAAGCGGCTGTACCAGGGGAGCGACTTCTCCAGTTGGCGCATCGTGCTGGTGGACAGCTGCCCTACGTTGGCGCGGAGCTGCCGCAGGGTCTCCGCCTTTTCCGGCGACAACGCCTGGGTCGCTGCCTTGCGCTTTGAAGTTGTTTTGGTGGGCTCTGCCATGGAATGAGCATACGGCCCCACCGTTGGAAGCTCCATTTGTGCGAAGGCTACAACTGGCATTGTCGCCCGTCACGTTCGGCGCCGCGTTCAGTACAGCAGTTAAAGCCCGACGGCGGCCCCCACCTTTGGTGAGGACCGCCGTCGCGGATGGTGCTGGTGACGCGTGACGTCCCGGAAAGGACTTAGGCGTCTCCGCCTGCTCCACCGGTGGTGCCGGCGTTCACATCGAGGAGCCGGTACTTGTCGATCGCCTTTTCCATGGCACCTTCTTCAACTTCGCCCTTGGCGGCGAGTAGTTGGAGGGTTTTGGTGACGATGGAGTGGGTGTCGTTTTTGAAGTAGCGGCGGGCGGCTTGGCGGGTGTCGGAGAAGCCGAAGCCGTCTGCTCCGAG
>NZ_JBHVAL010000020.1:0-86601 GCF_042667405.1 Paenarthrobacter sp. NPDC057355
TTGATCATCGGTCGGCGGTGCCGGAGCACCTTAACAGCATCCTGAAAACCGTTTATTAAGTCCAGTCGATGCACTAACAAGCTGTTGAATCTTTTATGACTGACCGGTCACACGCCGGTGTCCCGGCGAGCTGTGCGACCGCAACCAAGCATGCCCCACACCACCGACACTAGGTGGCGGTACAGCCAAACTAGGTGCTGAAAAGGCCCAATCTAGGTGCTGATCTGGCCCAAATTAGGTGGTGATCCGGTCCGTCTAGGTGCTGAAACACCCAAAAAGCCCCCAAAATGAGCGCTCACGCATCCCCACCTAGGTATTAGCGAGGCAAAGTGGACAGCCGGGGCTTCGCAAACAGCCAGGCCAGAATTCCAAAGAGCGGGACCGCGAACATCAGGAGGACCCAGAGCACCCTGGCGGTTTGAGTCAGGCGGGTTTCGCCGAGGATATCGAACAAGCCCCAAATGATCGATCCCACGACAAAGAGTGCGGCGGCTCCCGCCAGGATCGCTGGTAACAACTGCAGAGCTTCCATGCCGTTCCCCCTTGAACCTGCTGTTTCCCTGCAATGTAGCAGCCGGTCTAGGTGCCGAGCAGTGCCCGCACATATGAGCTCAGGTCTTTCGTGACCAAGAGCGTGGGAGTTGATGGGACTCGCGTGGCGAGCCACATGAACACCCGACCATGGGAACCGGCGACTAACCCCCGGACTTCAGGAAGTTCAAGACTCCACCCGACGGTTGCGACGCCGTTGATGGCTATGGACGTCGGCTGGGCGCTGGCGCTGGCGAGTGCCCGGAGCAGTTCCGTGGGATTCGTGGCAACCATTTGACCAAGACCAAATCGAACAAGTTCCTTGGCTAGAAGGTCAATAAGCTGCCCGGCACCCAGTGGATGGTTGAGAACGGGCTTGAGGGTGACCAGCCATTCTGTCGGTGGGCTGGTTTCACTTTCAATAGGCGGATGGTCGAAGCGTGCATCGACCACGAGCCCTGTCTCGACTTCCGATGGACCCGAGATGGAGAGCGGGCTCGGCGCGGTAGCAGAGAATCCGTAGGCGAACTGGCCGAATTCCTCCGCGCGGGAGCTGCGAGCTCGACGGGCATCCTCCGATACTGAATAGTCGTTTGCCGCTTGATACATAGATCCACCCATACGAGTGATTCTCCACCTACTTCGAGCTATAGGCGGGAACCCGTCACCGCGGCGATCCCTAGCCCACGCTCACCAGCACCTGCTCGATCCGCGCGAGCAGGCCCGGCCAGCCGTTCCCCATGCCCTCGATGGCCTGGCGTCCCATGGGCGAGTCCAGGTTGAAGCCGGCGTGTTCGCAGTGAAGTGTGGTCCCGGCGTCGACCGTTTCCAGCGTCCAGTTGATGGTCGTATCCAAGGTGTCTTCGGCGAAGACGAAAGTGATCGACTCACCAGGCTCGACGGCGGTGACTTCGCACTGCTGCTGGCCCCAGGCGCCCATGTCCATGGTGAACCGGTGCCCCACGACGGGCGCGATGTCCCCGGGGGCCCACCAGCGGGCGAGGAGTTCCGGCGTCGTCAGCGCGGCCCACACTGATTCTTTGGGGTGGGGGAAGGTGCCAGGTCCGCTAACGCCAGCAGCCCGCCGTCGTGCTTTTAGGCACGACGGCGGGCTGCCGCGGCTACATCAGACGGCCGGTTGATGCTGCGTGATGCAGTGGATACCGCCGCCCCGGGCGAAGATCGCGTGGGCGTCCACGGTGACAACTTTGCGTCCCGGATAGGCCTGCTCGAGGATCCTCCGGGCTTTGGCGTCGGCAGGGTCATCGAAGCTGCAGGCGATCACGCCACCGTTGACCACAAGATGGTTGATGTAGCTGTAGTCCACCCAATCGAGCTCGTCGCGAAGCGTCTCAGGGGCTGGTACTTCCACGATGTCCCACGCACGTCCCTGCGCGTCCCGGGTCCGGGCGAGCATCGCGATGATGCCCGCTGTGACCTCGAAGTCCGGGTGGGCAGGGTTGCGTTGGGAGTGGACCAGCAGGACGCCGGGCGATGGGATGGCGGCGACGATATCCACGTGCCCGCGCGTTCCCAGATCCTGCGCGTCGCGGGTCAATCCACGCGGCAACCAGATGACGTGCGTGGCGCCGATGGTTCGGGCCAGCTCGGCTTCGACGTCGGCCTTGCTCAGCTCGGGGTTCCGGAACTTGTCCAGCTGCACGGTCTCGGTGACCAACACCGTTCCGAGGCCGTCCACCTGGATCCCGCCGCCTTCGTTGACCAACGGGCTCTGGACCAACTCGGCCCCAGCCTGGCGCACTACTCGCTCGCCGACCTGGGAGTCCCTGTCCCAGCTGGCCCAGTCCTGCTGGCCCCACCCGTTGAAGACCCAGTCCACCCCACCCAGCCTGCCGTCGTCGCCGATCACGAAGGTGGGCCCGATGTCCCGCATCCACGCATCGTCAAGAGGCGCTGCCACCAGATCGATCTCCGGCGAGAGGTAGGTCCGCGCGATCTCTACATCCGGCGGGTCCACCACCATGGTGACGGGCTCGAATTCCAGCACGGCGTGAGCCACGGCGGCCCAGGCGGTCCGGGCCTCGTGGGTTTCCTCCGCAGTGTTTCCGATCGAAGAGCGCTCCGGCGGGAACGCCATCCAGACTCGTTCCTGGCGGGCCGTCTCGCTCGGCATCATCCAGCTCATGGCCGGCCCGTGGTCTGGGCGGCAGAGGTGGCGCCGTGCGGGTGGTCGAAGTCGACGTCGCGGGTGAGTTCGGCGTACGTGTCCGGACGACGCGTGGTCAGGAACGGGAACAGATCCAGCCAGTCCTTGCGCTGATCCAGATCGAGGTCGGCCACCAACACGGCTTCCTGGTCCCGCGGTGCCTGGACCAGGACGCGGCCGTAGGGGTCGGAGATGAACGAGGACCCGTAGAAGGTGATGTCGCCTTCGTCGCCGGTCCGGTTGGGGACCACCATGAACGTGCCGTTCGTAATGCCGTGCCCGGTGATGACGTGCTGCCACAGCGGCTGGTGGTCGAACTCCGGGAAGGTGGGCTCAGAGCCGATCGCGGTGGGGTAGACCAGGATTTCGGCACCGCCCAGTGAATACAGCCGCGCGACCTCCGGGAACCATTCGTCCCAGCAGGTGGGAAGTCCGACGGCGGCATGGTCCAGTTCCGCTGGACGGTACACCGGGTAGGCGTCCTCGGCCGGGCCGGCCCGGAAATAGGTGTCCTCGTAGTAGCCCGCACTGACCGGGATGTGGGTCTTGCGGGTTCGTGCGAGCAGCTCGCCCTGGGGTGAGACGAGGATGGCGGTGTTGAAGCCCAGGCCGTCGCTTGCGTCTGCTCGCTCGTAGAGGGATGCGTGGACTGTGACGCCGTGGGTGCGGGCCGCGTTGGCGGCGAACTCGAAGGTGGGGCCGGTGAGCAGGTCTTCGGCATTCCGGCCCGGGTTCTTGTCGGCCCGGACGTTTGCCGGGTATTTCGAGAGGGTGAGTTCCGGCAGGAAGACGGCGGCAGCACCGGCGTCGGCCGCTTTGCCGATCGCCTGGGTGAGCACCGAGGTGAGTTCTGCTGGGTCTTCCCGCCAGTGGTGCTGGACCAGGGCCACGCGGAGCGGCTTCCGGGTGGTTTCCTGGTTGCGGGCGAAGGATACGGGCGGTTCGGTGTTGACGATGAGGTCCATGGTGGTGCGTCCTAACGGGACCCTAGGGGTCCTTGCATGATGGTTCGATTCCGGCGGAATCGCGTCGTTTGATGTGTGGGAGGTTCATTTGCCCAGCCCCTGTGTGGCAGTTTCCTGGGGGCTCGCGGGGCGTGTTGCGGTGAGTGAGTCAATTGCGGTGGTCAGCAGCGAACGGGCGTGCTCGGTGGTGATGAATCCGTTGAGCCAGCGGCCGGAGATGCCCTCGACCAGGCTGGTGAGGATCTCCGCGGTCACTGCGGCTTCTTCCTCGCTGGTGCCTTCGTTGGCGGCGGCCAGGGCCTGTGCGATTTCCCGGTTCCACTCCGTGGTGGTCCGGGACAGCGGCTCTGCCAGTTCCTGTTCGAAGATGGTGCAGGCCCTGAGTTCGTTCCAGGCCACTGAATTCCTGCGGACGTCGGCGTCGTCCTTGATTTCGTCAAGGAGGAGGTGCCGGACGTGGCGGGAAGGATCCACGGTGTTGGGGGAGGAGGGGTCGTCCTTGCTGACCTGCTTGTTGATGTGTTCCAGCGTTGCGGCAAGCAGACCGGCCCGGTCAGTGAAGTGGTAGTACAGCAGGCCCGGTGAAACTCCGGCCTCTGCAGCGACATCGTTGACCCGCATTCCCCGCACGCCGCTCCGGGCGATGCATGTGGTGGCGGCGTTGAGGATCCTGACTAATTTTTCACTCATGGTTTGACAGTAATACGTGCTCACCTCCTGCCTGTGCGGACTCGGTGCTGAGGGCAGCTTCCGGCCAGATCCATTCGGCGAGCAGGTAGCCGGCACCGCCTATCAGCGTGGACCCGATGAAGCTGAGGTCGATGCCCCCGGCGAGCTGCGAGAGCGGCCCGGTATAAAGGGACGTGTCGGTTGCGAGCAGGCCGAACGCTGAGCCGATGGCCCACGGAATGACGGCGCGCAGGTTCCAGCCGTTGCTGAACCAGTACCGACCACGCGGGCCGTTGGCGCGGAACAGTTGGAGATCCTTGGCGTGGTACTTGCCGCGACGGACCAGCAGGAACCCCAGGACGTTGATGGCCACCCACGGCCCGGCGAACCCGTTGAGCACCAGCGTCATGGCGGTGATGGAGTCCACCGCGTTGAAGACGAACACCCCCAGGTAAAGCAGTCCGACGGCGATGACCGACGTGATGAGGGTGGTGTGGATGCGGCGCAGGCGGGGGAAAAGGGCTTCGAGGTCCAAGCCGCTGGCGTACAGGTTGAGCACACCCTGGCCGAGACCGCCCGCCAACGCGATGATGAGGATCGGCAGCAGGTACCAGGCCGGGGCCGACCTCACCAGATCGGCGACGTAGGAACCACCAAGCTCGGGGATGGCCGACGCCGTGAAAGCGCCGAAAAGCGCTGTGACAAACAGGCCAAGGAAGACGCCGAGGCAGGTGGCAGCGACAACGGAACGGTCCGAGTGGTCCTTCCGGGAGATCCGACGGCTGTAGTCGCCCAGAGTTGGCGCGTAGGACAACGGCCCTCCCACGGAAATGACGGCGGACAGGATCCATGTGGGCCAGAAGTCGCCCAGGAGAAAGTCCGCGTGCACGTTCGTGGGGCTGAAGGTCGGAGCAAAAGCGACGACGCCGATGAGCAGCAGAATGCCGACGACGGGCGCCACGAACTTCTGCATGGCCACCACTGTTCCGTGGCCGAAGAGGGCTACAAGGACGATTTCCAGGGAGATCACTGCATAGCCGATTGCCAGGGTGGTGCCGTCGATAGGTATCCCCAACAGCCGTTCGGCCGCAGCGACCAGGGCGTCACCGGAGGTCCAAACCGCGATGGCCGCGTAGGCCAGCGCGAACAAAAGAGTAAGTCCTGAACCGATCAACCGTCCGCGCGTACCGAAGTGCGCGGCGCTTGAAACGGTGTTGTTGGTGCCGGTCCGGGGTCCCAGCAGGGCCATGGGGGCGATGAGGGCTGTGCCCACAATGAGCCCGGTGAGGCTGGCCGTCGCTGCTCCGACGAAGTCCAGACCGAAGGTGATGGGAAGCCAGCCGAAAACGATGACGGAAAAAGCGAAGTTGCCGCCGAAGAACACTGTGAAGAGGTTCCGGGGACGGGAGGTGCGTTGGTCGTCGGGAATGTACTCGATGCCGGCCGACTCAATGCGGCCAAAGCGGTCTTTCTGCGCGGATGTTGCACCGGCGGAATCCGCGTCTTTGCGAATGCGCGTGCTGATCATTGCAAGCCTTTCGTGAGCTGCATCACTCGATGCGTTGGTGACAACTGTAATCCTGACTGAATTTTCAGTCAAGGTGGGATGGGTTGGTCCACGCGCTCTGAGCAAGCCGTAACTCAAAGAGGTCGCGACGGCGGTCGATCTGATGGCGAAGTGGTGTCTGAATCGTTAGCTGCCTGCTATCGGCGAATTGCTGAACGTGCTTCGTCGACCCCTAGACGACTCTAATGAGCACTCATTTTTGGGCATTTGAGCACCTAATTTGAGTCATCGACCACCTAGTTTGCGCAATTCAACACCTAGACGGCAGTTTTCGGGTGGAGGCTGTGCGAGTCAAAGCAAGATCGTTCTTGATTAGGAGCAATGATGGTCCTGAATTACATCAGTAAGATCGAAGCAGTCCCGTCCGGCCGCCGCAAGCAGGCTCTCACCTGGAGGCGCAGGATTCTAAAGTCCGCAACAGTCCTTCTGGCGACTGCCACATTTCTGGCGTCCGTACCTCTCGGCGCTCAAGCGGCTACTACAAGTCCAAAAAAATCGCATGATGACAAGACAGTCAGTACGACGACCCTCGTCGCCAATCCTGATCGGTTGGCGTCGAAGGCGCTTTTTCAGGCGATCGATAAAGCTCGGGAGGTAGACCCCATCGGCTTCGATGCGCGGGTGAAACTGATCTCGTCTTCCAAAGCCGTTTTGAAGTATGTGACCAGTTTCAAAGGTCTTGACCGAAGCATGCAAATTGATGGATTAGCGGCATCAATGCCGACTGATGCGTTGAATGGGATGGTCGATCTGATGGAGAGGAAGATCGTTGAATACAAAGTTCAACCTGCTTCAGGATCAAGCAACTGGGTAACGATGATCGTCCACAAAGAGGCTTTCCAGCCGGACCAAGCTACTTCCGGCGATCTCACGACCTTTGGCTTGGGATCCTTACCGCAGTGCCCGTCTGCTTGGGCAGCATTCTGGGCCTGGTTTGCCTTTAATGCTGCCTTCTGTGGCCCCTTCGCTGCCTATCCTCCGGCGGCATTCGGTTGCGCTCTCGGTCTTGGCTTGGCGGGAATGGTCATTGACTTTAACAGGGGTTGCTGACGGACTAACGAACATGACCAGGACTAAGCAATATTCGCTTTTCTTGTCGTTGATTCTGGGTGCTGGTGTATCAACAGTGGGTATCCTTCCCAAACCTGTCGTATTCCTCGCCGGAATTCTTCTAATAGTCCTCCTCGTTTGGGTGGCATCCTTTTACGGGATTTGGCGGTGGATTCCCTTCAAAGCAGGACATGCGGGTGTGACTGTCGTGGGCCTCGGAAGCGTGCTGGCAATAACATGTTCGTTGCTTCTGAGAGGGCAGGCTTGGTCCCTCATCGTTGTTCCACTTTTGAGTGTTGCGGTGACGGTTGGCATGTATCACTGGCTGACAACTTACGGGAGCTTTTCGCCGCATCGTAAGGAAGGCCAATGACTACCGTGCCCAGTGCAGCGCAGTTGTAACGTTCTTCGGCAACGTGAAGACCCGCAGGCCGAGGCTTGCGGGCCTTCACGTGTGTCCGCCCATAAATGCGAAAATCACTACATCGGCCGAGGCCAGACACGAATCCGAAATCGATTCCGTCGTCGTCTGGTTTTGACTCGCGCTCCAGCTTCCGGATCTCGCTGGGCGTGAAGTAGCTTTTCGCGACACCGCTTTCGGTTTCGAACGTGAGGGATCCGAAGATCGTCGGGTTCAGTGCGGTGCCTCATGAGTAGGGTGGTGTCCGGGCCGTTTTCTTCCACTGCCATCGGGTGATAGCTGTCCGCGTCCCGGCCCCAAATGGGAAGGGAGAGCGGGAAAGCCAACTGAACGGACTCAGGAAAAGAGCGTGGGATTTGCTCTATCGGGACGACCAGCTGGCCCGCGTCAGTGTCAAGAGTCAGCGTCCGCGGATCAAAGCTTTGGGTGCTTCCGTCCGACAACCGTGTGGCAGACCAGGTGAAACCTCTGGGGTTCACCGAGATGGAGTATCGTTCCACGTGCCCCCCACCTTGGCATAGGAGTGTGCGTCGTAGGAAGTGCCGGCGCCGCCGCTCATGGCCTTTCCGATGGCGATCGCCAGTTGTTCAGGGGAAGTGTCCACGCCTCATCCTTGCATGGGTGAGGCTGGCGCCTTAGGAAGGTTCGCCGTCGTTGTTTGCCAGGAGGAACTTCCGCAGGAGGTTCGCCAGCTGCTCGCGTTCGGTTTTGGAAAGGCCGTCGAGCATCTTCTGCTGGTTCTCCACGTGATACTCGACTACTTCCTCAACTAGGGCGAGTCCCTCAGGGGTGAGGCTGACCAGGAGCTGCCTGCGATTCTCGGGGGTTGGTATCGCGGTGAATCAGCCCACGGTTGACCAGGCGGTCCACGCGGTTGGTCATGGCTGCGGAACCGATCATGGCCAGGCTGGCGAGCCGTCCAGGGGTCCCGCCGACCGGCCGCTCCTGGCAGCGACCGTGCGGGCCTTGCCGGCGGGCATCGTCCTGATGCTCGCAACCCGCACCTGGCCACGGGGGAGTTGGTGGTTCAGAGCCGCTGCTCTCGGCGCACTCAATATCGGGCTGTTCTTCTTCCTCCTGTTCTTCACCGCCTACCAACTGCCTGGTGGGGTGGCGGCGTTGGTCGGGTCGATTCAGCCACTGTTCGTGCACTGTTCTCACCAAACGCTGGGGGAGGCCCGACGGCGTGGGGCTGCTTGGGTTTACGGGCCTGCAGTTGGCGATGGGCGGGGCGATGCTTCTGCCGGTGACGCTGGTGATTGAAGGACTTCCGACGTCGGTCACCTTGCCTAACGTTGCGGGCTTTGCTTACCTCAGCGTTATCGGCGCCTTGGTCGCTTACTCGGTGTGGTTCCGGGGGATTCAGAGGCTGCCGAGTGGTGGTCTCGTTCCTTGGATTCCTGAGCCCGCTGGTCGCGACGGTCCTGGGCTTCGTGTTCCTGGGGGAGGCGTTGTCCGGGTGGCAGTTGGTGGGCGCGTTGTTGGTGCTGGCCTCGGTGTATCTGGTGCAGCGGGCCGCGGCTGATGCGGGTAGGCGGCAGCTGGTGAAGGCGGAAGCGCTCAGCTGAGGCTGAGACTTGTCCAGCGGGTGGCGTGGGAGGACGATCAACGTAGCTGCATCGCTGAAAGGGCGTGCGGTTATGATTTGTGGCGGCCTTGAGCCGTATCCAGGAATCAGCGCCCATCGGCCAGTCGTAAGCCGGGGCCGGAGCTGGCTCCGAGGTCTGACATTTGGTCAAGGTTGGTGTTTCTATGAGCCGCCGGGGCTGGTTGATTCGGTTGACTGCATTTCTGGTTGCGACGGTTCTGGCGGGGTGCACATCGCCGGGCCCGTCGCCGTCGCCCTCACCCTCGTCGCCGCCGTCGTCGTTCCGTGACGCCGAGGCGATCGCCTCGCTCGAGTACGCGATGCAGGCCTTCATGGCCCAGGACGCTGTGGCCGTCCTCGCGCAGGTGCGCTGGCCGGGCGGTGAATGGTCGAAGGCTTACGGTGTCCGCGACCTTGACACCAGGGAGCCAGCCCAGCCGCAGGATCGAGTCCCGGTTTCCAGTGTTACCAAGACCATGACAGCGGTTTCTGTACTGAAACTCGTTGACGATGGATTGATCGGTCTGGATGACCCTGTCAATGGGCTGTTGAAGGGTTTCGGGGTTGGCCTCGAGCCTCCTGTCCCGATCACTTTGCGGCAATTGCTCTCCGACACTTCGGGAATGCCGTCCTACGGTGACGTGATGTTCCGGGGCCTGGATGACTTTGTGTCCGGTTCCAACCAGGGGCTGACTGCGCTTGAAGCTTTGAGGCTGGCCGGCACGTTGCCTTGGGAAGCACGAACTGTTGGGCTATTCCAGTACTCGGACTCGAACAACCTGGCGCTTGGACTGATTCTGGAGAAGTTCCGCGGCAAGAGCTACCCGCAGATACTTCGCGATGACATCATCAACCCCTTGGGGCTGACCCACACCACCATCGACGAGGAGGCGCCGGACGCGCCCGACTTGCTTCATGGCTACGTCAGCATTGAGGGCAAGCGGGTCTCGGGCGGCACCGCCCTGGAGCGACTCGGGTCACCGATGCCAAGTGTGGTCTCGACCATGTCCGACATCAACGACTTCATGGCTGCCCTGTTTGGTGGCCGGCTCATCTCCGCCGGCGCTTTGGCGGAGATGAAGAAGGCTGTCATCGGTTCCTTCGCACTGGGGGTGTTCAAGTGGTCCCCGGACTGCTCGGGAGCGCCCCGTTTCTTCGCCAAGGGCGGTTTCCTCGACTTCCGGACCATCGCACTAAGTTCCAGCGACGGGCGGTACGAAGCAACGATGACTGTTTCCCCTGCTCCTGAGCCGTCGCCGCGTCAGAACCCTGGCACGTTGTACGAGCGTGATCTGATGAGCAGCCAAATACTGTCGGCGCTGATGGAGGTGCAGGACCGGTTGTGTGGGTAGGAGGTGACGATGGGTGGTCAGCTATGACGAGGGTGCTCGGAGTCGCTGGAGCTAGGCGCCCGCTGGGGACGCCCCGCTTCTGGATGGGGCGGTTGTTAGAAATATCTTCGGCAGGGAACGGGCAAGCAGAATGCCGGATAATTGCGATTGGTCCGCACGAACCGCGGCGGAAAACACCCTTCAGCCGTGCGGTAACCGCGATATGCCCGCCAGAACTAGACTCCGCGATCCGCCTCCCGACGTACCGTGGCGGCATGTGCAGACTTTGCCGCCGAAAACTGCTCTTGATAAGCAAGGTGTTCGTAGTTTAACTTGTGTGACTCCGCCACCTTGAGCTTTCCTGTCGCAATCCCAAGATTCATGACCGTGCCGTCTGGCCGAACCGTCAGAGCATGTCCGTCAAAGAGAGCGTGACAGTTGGGACAGAGGCAAAGGATGTTTTCCAAGGTGTCGGGCCCGTTATGGGGGATCCCTAGGGGGCGGATGTGTGCCCCCTGGGAATATGGTCCCGCAGCTGTGACAAGCCTTGTGCTGCAGATCTGGCAGGTGTTGTCGTATAAGCGTTTCACCGACTCAGCTACGCCGTAGTCGCGGATGATTTGATTTACGTGCATGCTGCGGCGAGCCGGCGCCACGTCTTCTCCTCGGACGAGTGACATGGCAACCTCGGAGGGGATGAGACTTTCGCCAGCAACTGCCCGGAGTTGGTAGATGAGTACTTTCCATCCCTCTCGCGTACCCCAGCCCCAGCTGGTGACGGTGAACAGCCCCAGGTATATGTACTCGTGGCTGGACTTTCTGCGTGTGAGCACAGACTCTTTGACCAGGACCCGTACAGGCCTGCCAAGTTTGTAATTCTCGACCAGGCCAAGGTTGCCCATTTCCAGCTTCTGATCCGCTATGTGCCGGCCCGTGCTGGCATCGCGACCACCAAAGCCGGTGTAAGTAATCAGGTCGCCCTGAACCGCGTCATCTGAGTATCCGTCGGAAAGGCAGATGGATTGTGTTCCGCTTGCCTGGCCAGCGATGCCTGCCTGCGTCGTCCTGTGAACGCCGGCTTCGTATGCTTCGCGCCGGTCCCTGAACGCTGTCCCAGGGGGACAATCCGGGATGTCGCCATACACCCGCGCCGGCGTGTCTCCGGTCTTTGCGACGAGCTCGATCCCGAACTGTCTCAATGCTCTGCGAGTCTGTTCTCCACCCGAGAATAGGCGGACAGACAAAGGTCCTCGCTCGGGATGCTGGATCCCGTACGCAACGGCCAAGAGCGGTTTGGAGTCGATCAGGGTGCCGTCGGCTTCAGCGAAGTAGCGCACCGACGGTTGTTGACCATGCTTTGCTAGGAAAGCCTCCCGCCCAAGTGCCCTGAACTCATCGATTGCTTTCGAAATTGCTGATGGATCGGTCAGCTCCGTCAATGCCCCCACAATAAGCCCCAATGTTTTGTCCCTTTTGTTGCCGGCTACGGCCTGAGAACACGAAGCGGCGGATCGTCTGAGTACTGGCGCAGGCGCCGACGATCTAATGTCCAAAATATACGAAGATCCGCGTCACGAAACGACTCTTCCTGACACTTATGTTGGGGATCTATGTCTCGGGATTCGGAAGAGCACAGTGACAAGGGCGGTTGGGGTGGGGCTTTGACTCAAGTGTTTGGAGGACGCCAGGATTTGGCGTCAACGATTTGCGTCGCCGTCACTCGGTTTTCGGCATGACGCCGCTCGGGGTAGACCTCGTTCAACGGGCCGTTACATAGCCCGTCACATATTGACTGTGACCCGCCTCACCGTCACAATAAATGAACGCTGTTCATTTCCTCTTCATGTGGCCTGCGACCTCCACCCAGAACTCGCCAGCCGCCCCCAAGCACTTCAGGATCTCGGCCACCCCGCAGATCCGGTCGCTGCTACGAAGTTCTGCAACGTCGCAGCTTCAAGCACACGTCAGCATCACGACCGAGGATCCCCATGACCCCGACATTCAATACAGACACACCAGCAGGCGAGAAGCCTGTGGGGCCGACATCCGACCAGCCAACCGCCCAAGGCTGGCGCCGCGTCCTTGGCGTTCCATCGCTGGTCCTGCTGGGCTTGGTTTATATGGTGCCGCTGACGATCTTCAGCACCTACGGCATCGTCGTCGAGCTGACCGGCGGCCGCCTTTCCGCCGCCTACGCCGTGACCTTGGTAGTCATGCTGTTCACCGCCCGCTCTTATGGCCGGATGTCACAAGCATTCCCGTTCGGGGGATCCGCGTACACATACGCAACCCGATCCTTCGGAGCCGGACTAGGGTTCATGGCCGGCTGGTCGCTCCTCCTCGACTATCTGTTGCTCCCGATGATCAACTACCTCCTCATCGGTATCTACATGGAAGCTGCCTTCCCCGCGATCCCTGCCTGGGTATTCATGATCGTCTCAATCGCGGCGGTGACGGTGCTGAACATTCTCGGCATCACGGCGATCGCCAAGGCAAACGTCGTTGTCGTCGGACTGCAGGGGCTGTTCATAGTTCTGTTCGTCGCCCTGGGACTCTCGTCCATCACC
Source organism: Paenarthrobacter sp. NPDC057355 (assembly GCF_042667405.1). NCBI lineage: Bacteria > Bacillati > Actinomycetota > Actinomycetes > Micrococcales > Micrococcaceae > Paenarthrobacter > Paenarthrobacter sp. NPDC057355. The sequence goes on from NZ_JBHVAL010000020.1 coordinate 12,857, forward strand.
GGCGCGGGCACCGTCGACTTGTTGGCGCCCTTCACCGGCGTCGACGGCGCCGATGGCCTCTCGCCGATCTTCGCCGGCTCCGCCATCCTCTGCCTCTCCTACCTGGGGTTCGACGCTGTCTCGACATTTGCCGAAGAGACGAAGGACCCGAAGCGAAACCTTCCCCGTGCCATCATGATCACCACGGTCCTCGCTGGCGTGATTTTCCTTGGGCTCGCGTACATCAGCCACCTCGTTCTCCCGGTCAGCACCTTTAACGACGTCGACGCTGCCGCGATTGAAGTGATTGGCGCAGCGGGTGGAAATCTGTTGGTCGCTTTCTTCACCGCCGCATACATCGCCGGCAGCCTCGGGTCGGCTCTTACGTCCCAGGCATCGGTGTCGCGCATCATTCATTCGATGGGTCGCAGCGGGGTCTTCCCGGCAGCTTTGGGTCGCTTGCACGAACGATTCCGCACTCCCGTACTGCCGATCCTTCTGACCTCGGCCGTTTCTCTCCTGGCCTTCGTTTTGGACCTTCTGACTATCTCGTCGCTGATCAGCTTCGGTGCGCTCGTTGCGTTCTCGGTGGTGAACCTGGCGGTCATCAAGCACTACTTCTTCGACCAGAAGGCCCGCGGAGCCAGGGGAGTACTGCACAACCTGGTCCTTCCCGCTATTGGGTTCGCGCTGACGGTTTGGTTGTGGACGAGTCTGAGCGGATTGTCGATCGGCTTCGGTCTGGCTTGGGCTGCGGTCGGCCTAGTGTGGCTCGCCTACCTGACTCGTGGGTTCCGCAGGCCGGCACCCCAGCTGGACTTGAAGGAAGCCTAGAAAGTCGTTGCTTTCCCCGGATGACGTTAGGCTTCTTGGACGACGTCGTAGGGGGAACGATCTTGAAAATGACTACTACGCGCAAGATCCGCGTATTGAACATTGCCGCCTCAGTCCTGCTGGTAGCCATATTGACTCTGCAATTCACCAGAATGATTGACGGGTTCTGGAGTATGGCACTCCTCGTGCTGATCGGGGCCCCGACGACGGTGGCTTGGGTGATTCTTGAGCGGCGCCAGGGCGCGGAGAAGATGAGGGGCGGCGTGTAGGCTGCCAATCGCCCAACGTCCGGAGCTACGAGGAATGCTTGTGGCCGATGTGGATGGCCCTGCCCGAAAAGTGCGTCCAAAATGAGTCGGGATCCACGTGCAAACCCCGACCCTCATTCGGATGTTGGCTGGATGGCCGATGCACAATGACGTCACCGGATTCTGAGAAGCCGGCAACCACGGCGAGGTGGCCAGCGGAGCCCTCGGTTTCAAAGGAAGAACCAATCGAGATAATCAGGATGCCAGGAGCCGTAACGGCAGCCCAGAGATCGTCAGGCCGTGGAATCCTCAGAAGCTGGGCACTGAAACCGCGGTTTCGGGCATGACGAGCCAAGCCCAGATGACTCCACCCGCTTGCCTCTGAGTAAGCGCCAATTCGGAGGAGCTCCTCCGTGAGGGCAGCGGGCAACAATCTGTCGCTCGGGGCGAGGTAGCCATACGCCATGCGCAAACACGCCACACCGCATGAACGCGTGTCCCAGAATCGGGCTACTTCCGGCGACGGGTATCCAAGAGCCTTCCAGTCGTTGCTTGCCCAGGAGCTGTAGAACGGAACAAGCGATTTCAAGCGTTCCTCCCATCTCTCTCGTCTGTCCGCTATTCCTGGGCTTACTTTTGCGCCCGGACCCAGCTATCCCCTCCATGTCTTAGGTGGCCACGACCGTAGGTTCGTGACGCGCCAACTGTTGTGCCGCCGTCGTTCTTCTCCCAGTTGCCCATTGATTGGGCGCGCCTCCTGTGGAACCCTCGACTTGATCCTGTCGCCGGGGTGACGACGGGCAGCGCGGAAGGAACCCGACATGGGACTGATCCACATTGACCTGTTCACCACGCTCGACGGCGTCGCGCAGGCGCCCGGCGGCCCGGAGGAAGACCCCACCGATGACTTCGTCTTTGGTGGTTGGCAGGCGCCCCTGATTGACGAGGTTGTCGGCGAACAGATCGATTCCGGCATGGCGGGGATGGACGCGCTGCTCCTTGGGCGGCGGACCTATGACATCTTCGCCGCGTACTGGCCGCACCAGGGTGGCGAAATCGCCGAGCTGTTCAACCGGCTTCCGAAGTATGTGGCCTCGCGCCAATCGCCACAGCTTGAGTGGGAGGGCTCCACGTTGCTCGGCGCCGACACGGTAGCCGAACTGCGGGAACTCCGTGACAAGCACCAGAACATCCACGTCATCGGCAGCCTCGACTTCGTCCAAACCCTTTTCGCTGAGCGCCTGTTCGATCAGCTCAACCTGTGGGTCTATCCGATCCTCCTGGGCCACGGGAAGAAAGTGTTCGCCGATGGGGTGGTGCCAACGAACCTACGGCTGATCGAACCCGTGGTGGCCTCACCCAAGGGCGCAGTGATGCAACGCTACGCACTGGTTGAGGGGACTCCGGCTGTAGGGAACATGGCGGAGATTGATCAAGCGTAAAGTCTGCCAAACGGGCAGCCTGACATGGTTTGTGGTTACGCCGATCGAAGCCTGCGTCGTTCGCCCACAGGAACCGCAGTATTAGTCGCTACATAGGTTGCACGCCGTCGTTCGAGGCGCGTCAACATCCCAGGGCTTGGGATGCGGGCGCTCTTACGCCGATTGCAGTGGCTACAAGCGGCAACGAAGTTTCGGAGCGAGGTTGCTCCACCTTTGGACCAGGGATAGAAGTGATCTCCGTGTTCGGCAGTTCGCGTGCAGCGCCTGCGGTAACCCGATTCCAGTTCGCATAGGCCGCCAGCTCGAAGCATTCCTTCGCGACGCTGATACCGCGTGAACCTTCGTTGCGGATCTCGACGGCGAACATCGCTTGTCCGAAAGAGGGTAGCTACAAGCAGCAACAACGCAATGAAGACGGCAAGTGGCCAAATGGCGATCCAGAGCCCGCCAAATATCCCCTGTACGACGGTTCCGACGGACCCCGTACCGAAGTCGCGAATGTCCCGCGGCGTTGACAAGGATGAATACGCGGCAAGTAACAGCCAGACGCCGGAGACAGCGACAAGCAGGCGAAGAACTTGGCGCGTCCAATAGATGCGCCGCAATTCCGATCGAAAAGACTGGCTTTCTGCCATGACGAGACGTTAGCAGCAACGCCCTCTGTTCATAATCAGGACCGCATCAACGTCAATCCCCAGTAACCCGGCCCGCCACATACTCCGCGTCCAGTGGTGAGGCCGGATCGGCCTGCTCTAGCTATCCACTAGATACTTGTATGCCGTCGCAACCTTCATATAGAGGCGGAGATTATCTCCCCCTGTCGATATGAAACCATGGCGGGAGTACCAGCCGATCAGTCCAGAATTGTCGGCGTCGACCACTATGACTTGCCCCCCTCCCAGCGAAGCCGCCTCAACGATCGTTTCGAGGGCGGCCCGTAGCAGTTGCCACCCCCATTGCCTTTCAGCGTCACCACGAAGAGAACGGTCCAGGGCCAGCTTTACCAACAGCCATGCCGGGGTGCTCCGAAGCAGGTTTCGTTGTATCGGCTTGGGCATGTCATCGCGGACCACCAGTGTGGGACAAATGGCGAAGTACCCTACAACTTTCTGCTCGGTTGAGGTTCGGCTCTCAATGAGGACGTAGACCATGCTGGCGCCCGACTCCATGGACTTGGAGGCGTGTTGGGTAAGCCACAGGTTGTAGCCCTCTTCGCCGCAGTCGAAGGCCCCCAGATCAAATCCGGGGGCCAACTTGACTACGGAATAGCTTGGCTGAGTCATCGACGGATCAGTCTCGGGAGCCTGGACAGATTTTCCAGTTCCGCAGAGTCATCGGGAACATCCAGTGAAGCCATCATGGCGTCAAAAACCTCCGGCGCCATGAGAGTGGTATCCGCGCGAGCGACTACACGTTCTGCGGCTTGTCGTGCAGCGTTGGTGACGAACGCTGTCTTTGAGACGTGTAGAAGATCGGCGGCCTCAGAGATCAGTTGGTCCGTGCTCTCGTCCGTGCGCAGCTCGAGTCGTCTGCTTTTTGGGAGCCCCATAATTCCTACCTCCAGCTCTGAGTGTACGGCATTTGTACGGTGCCGCGTAAGGGCTAGTGGCCTGTCAGGTTGGCCGTGGCAAGCCTCGCTAGCGCCCACTCCCAGCCGATCAGCTCCTGCTCTAACCGCGACGTGCAGCGAGCCTTATGCCGTCAATCCCCAGTAACCCGCCCCGCCACGTACTCTGCGTCCAGCCCCACGCCTCCAACAATCGACGAGTAGTGCCGGGTCAACCAAGGCAGCCCCACCACATACAGCCCAGGAAACTCCGTGACTCCGCGTGAGTGCTTCGGATAGCCCCACTCGTCCACAAGGGGCAGGTCCACGAACCCAAAGTCCAGCTGGTAACCCGAGGCCCACAGAACCGACGTAATGCCCGCCTCCGCAAGGCTCACTCGCGACGGCTCCGCAGGCAGCCAGTCATCGGCCTCCAAAGGTTCCTGGGCGGGAGCATCGATCCCCGCCGCCGCGATGTAAGCATCAATCGCTTTGCCTGTCCGCTGTCCAAACGCGGACTCAACGGCTGCGAGGCGTTCGGGGAGGTCGTCGCTAAAGGTGAGGTCGCCGTCGTCGATTGCTTCAAGGTGACCGTGCAGGTGCATGCCGCCGCGGCCGAGTTTGCGGAGGTGGATGCTGTGGCCGCCGTCGGTGCCGGATAGCAAGGGATTGGGCGCAAACCGCAACGCGGGGGAGGGCAGGGCCTCGCGGGTGAGGGCGTGGATGCCGTAGTCGGGTCCGTGTTTGCCGGTTTCGAGCATCCAGTAGATGAGGTCGTGGCCGCGGTATCGGCGGGGCGCCTCGGGGACGATGGAGACGGCGAGGTGCACGTCGCGGCCGGCGTCGTGGAGTTCCTCGGCGATTTGCCCGCCCGACTGCCCGGTCCGCACGATCAACACGGCGCCGTCGGGCAGTTGCTCAGGATTGCGGTAGTCGTGCGTGTGCAGCTGGGTCACGCCCGGCGGCAGCTTTGCGGAGACGGCTGGCGTCTTGGGGACCTGATACGCGCCCGTCGCCAACACCACCTTCCCGGCGCGCACACTGCCCAGCGACGTCTCCAGCAGGAACCCGCCGTCCGGCGCGGCTGACAAGCGAGTCACATCGACGCCGGTATGAATCGGCGCGGCAACCAGCTCCGCATAGTGCCTGAAAAGGTTCACCGCAGCGTCCCGGGGGATGAACGCGTCCCGGTCGCCGCCGTCGAACGGCATCCCCGGAAGGTCCAGCGAAAGGTTGGGCGTGTTCATGTAAAAGCCGTCCCAGCGGTCCTGAAACGCCCCGCCCAAAGTATCCCGCCGCTCCAAAACCTGATGCTCCACGCCCAACTGCGACAGCCAGTAACTCGTGGTGAGGCCTGCTTGGCCTGCGCCGATGACTACCGTGTCCGGGATGCGTCCCATGAAGTGGACTTTACGCCCGGGCATGGCACGCGGACAGGGGATCGTGGACCCTAAATCTGTTGGCCACGCCCCGGTTTTTCAAGCAGTTCGCAGAGCACAGCCTCCACCTCCGGCCCGATCGACGGTCCCTGACCGCCGAGCTCGAACAGAGGCAAGTAGCCCATGTGGCGGGCCGCGTGGTTCGCCATGGTGAGGGGCCCGACGTCGGCAGTCGACAATGGTTCGCCGCGCAGCAGGCGCCGTGCACCGCGCTCGCAGCCGGAGATCTGCATGATCACCTTCAGGTCAAAGTCCCGCAGCACATGACCGGTACCGAAGCTCCTGAGGGTGGGAGCGGACAGCGGTCCGCCACGCGGGATTTCGTTGGTACTCAATGTGGCTGGCCCCCTCGGCGCTCGCAGTGCTCCTGTAGGAGGAGTGCGGGGCGAGTCCGGGTCGTGACGCGAATGCCGTCATATCTTGCAGCCTCGGATCACTTATCAGAGGCTCCGGAGAAGGCCTGGGACTGTGCGCATTGCGGCCTTCCTTGCAACATCCGATGGATTAAACATTTCCCAGCACTAGCCATACGCTCGAATCCCTGTAGACTTGACGGTGTTGTTGTGTTTGGCATTTGGTAGTTCAGGCAGTCCCGCGATCCCTCCGGATCGCGACCTTCTGAAGTAACGGTGGAGAACACCCCACACCGGAGACCCGAAAGTCGGGAGCATCTCCACCTTCAGTAAGGACTGAAAAAATGGCTACAGGTACCGTGAAATGGTTCAACTCCGAAAAGGGCTTCGGCTTCATCTCTCCTGAAGATGGCAGCCAGGACGTTTTCGCTCACTACTCTGCGATCAACTCCTCGGGTTACCGCTCCCTCGAAGAGAACCAGAAGGTTTCCTTCGACGTCGAGCAGGGCCCCAAGGGTCCCCAGGCAGTAAACATCCAGGCTATCTAGTCTTCGGATAACGCAAAAAGCAGGGCCGGTCACTGACCGGCCCTGCTTTTTTGTCGCCCTCATTTGGGAATATGTGTACTAGTTCCCAAAACTTCCTTCGAACACATATCCACATAGCGAATTACACCCATGTAATTCTCCCCGCGCAGACCGTAGCGTCGATAACAAGAGACCATGACGCAAGGGGTACCGATGACCTGCCCGAACACCAAATACCAGCGCGAAGTACGTCGCCACCACCTAGATGATGCCGCCAACCAGCCGACTTGGCCCCAATTACCACCTAGATTTGGCCGATCTCGCCTGTGCAAGGCATTTTCAACACCTAGTCCGCTGTTCAAGATCTAGCCTGCGAGGTGAGCCGAATGTCGGTCATGCAGAAAAGCAGAAGGTTGGATCGGGTGTTCGATATAGAGGTTCAGCGCGTCCTGGACTATATAGCGCACGGCATTGGTGTGCGCATAGTTGGGGTACCTGGCAGTGGCAAAAGCTCTGTAGTGCGCAACGTCGTCACCAACCTCGAGAAATCGGGCGCGACTGTCCACGTCATCGCTGGTCTCCGGACCCACAAGAACATCCCTTACTCGGCCATCAAGAGTCTGGGACTGGACCTGCGTCCAGGCCGCAGCGGCGTGCTGGATCTGGCTGACGTCCTTTCGAGCCGCTTGGCCGTGAGCGGCAAACACGTCCTGGTAGTGGATGACATCCACTTTGTAGATAGCGAATCGCTGGCAGTTCTGGAAGCCGTCCGCAGCCGTTCCAGCAGCCCGTTGGTCGCCACGGCTCCGGAGACGCTCAACTTCTCAAAGGGCCAACTCGCTGTCCTCAACCACGGGCGGGAAGCCGTCCTCCAGCTGGACCCGCTTCACTACGAGCAAGTCCACACCCTCCTCTCGCAAGTCCTGGGTGGATCAGCCGACGCCGACACCACAGCGCGGATTCTCACCAAAGCTGCCGGAAACCCACGGCTCATAGTGAAGATCGCAGAGACCGCATCGCTAAGCGATCTGTTGGTCAGGCGCGGCGGGATGTGGCGCATGACCGGTGAGACGCTGTGGAGCGACCATCTGCGCGGAACCATCGAGGCCTTGTTGGCGGAGCTCACCGCGGACGAGTTCACGGGCTTGAACACGATGGCCATTCTGGGTACGGCCCGCATCGATGTTCTACAGAAGATCGTGCACCCCGACGTTCTGGATGCGCTTGAGCGCAAGGGGCTGCTGTCCGTTATGGACGATCACCACAACGGACCCACGGCGGCGGTCAGCCCGCCTGTCGTGGCAGATTATTTCCGCGGCCAGAAATCCCTGAGGGATAGGCACCTGCTGCGAAGCAGGATTGCTGGTGTGCTGGAGACAACGCCACCGGCCGCAGTTACCTTTACCACCGCCGACTGTCTTTCCCGTGTGCTCACCTCACTCCGCCGGGAGCGGAGCAGCGATGACGCCATCACAGCCAGGCACTTTCATGAACACAGCACGGTCCGTGAGCGGACGCGGTTTGAACGGTGGGAAGCCGACAAATCGGTCGCCAATGCGGCCGCGCTGCTGCGCATCTATTGGGGCGCACCTGTGGACGTGAAGCGCGCCCAGCGCGTCTGTACAGAAACATCAACCAACGACGCCGACTCTTCGGACCTGCTGTTGTTTACCATCTCCAAGGCCCTCCTCGCCATCAACACGGGCAGGGGTTTGAACGCTGGTGTCGAGGTGCTCAGGAACTTGAGTGAAGCGCATCCAGGACTAAAGGCCGGCGCTGACGCTGCAATGCTGTTCTTCAGTGGATCCCACGGTCGTGTCCCCCCGACCCGGCTTGAGGCGGGAGCAGACCAGGTGCCGGGGATCGGCAAGCTGATCGAAGGCCTGATGCATCTTTACCGCCTCAATCCGACGATGGCCCTGAAGGTCATCAAGGACGCGAAAGACGACGAGACTTTCCCGCACTTACGACCCTTCATCAATGGATTCTCACTCTTTGCCGATGGCAGGATCGACGAATCGCTGGTGTTCGCGTTGGACTGGCGTGCCGAAGCCCGCAAAAACCTCGACCAATTTGGAGTCGTCACCAGCAGTTACATCGCGGTGCACGGGCTGCTCTACCGTGGCTACTTCGAGGAAGCCGAATACTTGATGAGCAGCGTGTTCGCGATGGGCCGGCCTGGGTTCGTGGTGGACGTACTCTACGACGCCATGCTGCGTCTCGCAGGCCTGCGGCACGCCACGTCCTCGTCGGCGCCGGAACTGTCCATCGCCACCCAGGCACGGTCGGAAGTGCCCGACGTCGGCCCGTTGCCGGGGGTGGGTAAAGGGGCTTACGTGCTGGTAACCAGCAGAAACGCACACGCTGCGGGTTTTGACCGGCGGGCCTCACAGCTGATCAAACGCCAGCTTAAGAGCGGATACATTCTGGAAGGAATGATGACCGCGATGCTCTGCACCTGTCTGAGTCCGGGGCGACCCGTGCTGGACCTGCTGAAAAAGATTCTCAGGAAAAGCAACATCACCGTTCACGGACAGTTTCTGGCCATTGCAACTGCTGTCGTGGAGGGAGACCATGAGTTGCTCAGCGCTTTGTTGAAGAACTACGAACCGGACATCGACCTGTACCAGGTTGGCATGTTGCTCCAGAGCGGCCTCAAACGCCAGGTTCTGGAAGGCAACCCTGACACTGCGGAGTTTCTGGCGACGGCGTCCTCACAGTTCGCGGCCAGCTTCCCGGCTGCTTTTGAACCGGTCTCCCTCAGCGCGGTTAAATCGCTGCTCCTCACGGACCGGGAAACCGAAATAGCCGTGCTGGCCGGATACCGCTCCAACGTGGAAATAGCCGAACAACTCGGCATCAGTGCCAGAACCGTCGAGAACCACATTTCCAACGCTTTGCGAAAGACCGGTGCAACTTCGCGCAATAGTCTCTTCATCCTCGCCAGGAATTCACTGCCGCCCGAGTAACGCTGGATATGCTGTCAGCGTCCCTCTCCCGGCGCTCACCCAAGTGCCGGGAGCCCTGATGCTGAAAGGGCCTTTGTGAACCAGCCACCCACGTTGGCCAGACGTCTTGGTACCTTCGACGCATCCTTGATCGGCCTGGGGTCCATGATCGGTGCTGGTGTCTTCGCCGCGTTTACTCCTGCAGCCGCGGCTGCAGGTTCGGGGCTGTTGATCGGGCTGGTCGTGGCTGCCTTCGTGGCCTTCTGCAACGCCACCTCGTCAGCCCAGCTGGCGGCCGCCTACCCCACATCCGGCGGAACATACGTGTACGGTCGCGAACGGCTGGGGCCCTGGCCCGGGTTCCTTGCCGGCTGGGGATTTGTCATCGGCAAGACGGCCAGCGCCGCAGCCATGGCAATGACGTTCGCCGCCTATGCTGCCCCGCAAGGTTGGGAACGCCCGGTGGCGATTGCCGCCGTCGTACTTCTTACCGCTGTGAACTATCACGGCGTGACCCGAACCGCGGGTCTGACGCGTGTGCTGGTGATCGCTGTGCTGGCTGCCCTGGCCGTCTCGCTGACTGCTGTGTGGGGTGGCTCGGGGCCCGACTTTGGCAACGTGCTTGGCGAGGGACTGCTCGCGCAGGGCTGGTACGGCGTCCTGCAATCGGCGGGGCTGTTGTTCTTTGCCTTTGCGGGGTATGCGCGCATTGCGACCATGGGAGAAGAAGTGCGGGAACCGCGCAGGACCATCCCACGCGCCATAATAATCGCTTTGTCTATTTCCGTGGTTCTGTACGCAGCCGTAGCTATCACCCTGCTCGCGGCGCTCGACCCCGACGGCGTGGCCGGAAACCCGACGCCGTTGGCCGCTGCCGTCGAAAACGGGTCGCTGGCATGGGCCGCGCCAGTGGTTCGCGTCGGTGCAGCCGTTGCGTCGCTGGGGGCGCTCTTGGCTCTGGTCGCCGGCCTTGGCCGAACCAGCTTGGCCATGGCCCGCGAACATGACTTGCCGCATGCCCTCGCCGCGGTGCATCCCAAGTACAAGGTTCCGCATAAAGCCGAGATCACCATCGGTGCGGTGATCTGTGTGGTCATTGCCGTGGCAGACCTACGTGGGGCAATTGGCTTCTCATCCTTCGGGGTGTTGCTCTACTACCTGGTGGCAAACATTGCCGCGTTCACGCAGCCCGCTGAAGATCGCCGCTACCCGAAAGCACTCCAGGTGGCAGGCGCCATTGCGTGCGTGGTTCTGGTGACCACCTTGCCGCCCTTGTCCGTGGGGTTGGGTGTCCTGATGTTCGCCGTCGGGATCCTTTACCGTTTTCTGCGGCTGCGCCGGAACTGATTCAACGGCTGAACCGGCAGGCTGGGCACGACCCCACCCGGGGGTAGTCAGGTGGAGCCGTGCCGTAGTGCCGCCTACGTCTGGAGCGGGTGGGGTTACCCGCCGGACATCGGGATCCCCGCTCCGGAGGCACATAGGAAGACTATGGGCGAATTTCGGCCTCTAGGTGCTCAAACTCCAAAACTAGGTGGTGCGCGGACGCGTTCATCCCCAAAAAGGCCCAAAAATGAGTGGTGACTGTGCCCGTCTAGGTGTTGGCCCGGCGTCGCGCGTTCCTGCGCTCCACCGATTCCATGAACGTGACGATGCTGGCGAGCGTGACGGCAATTGAACACGTCACCGCCATCGCCGTAGGGGTTTCCTGAAACGGAACCACCAACAGAGGGCTGAGCATCATGGCGTTTCCCATGGCCGACGCCGTGAACACGCAGGCTTTCAGCAGCAGGCACTTGAGCGGATCCATGATCATCATGGCCACCGGTGCAACCACACCCAACGCCATGGTGAGTACTACCGCCGTCGTCCGTAAGTCTGAGGGGTCCAGCACCTTCAGCCCCTCAGGCGGCGGCGCTGTGCCAAGTAGCGTGGCTGCTATAGCCGAACAGACGGCAACCACGCAGGTCAGGATTCGAAGTGCGGCTGGGTAGAAGTGCGTGATCACAGGCAAGTCCTCGTCGTTCGTTGGCACTACCCCCGGATATAGGGGTAGTGCCCCAAAGGGCGAATGTGTGACGCTGTTTTCGGGGGCCTACTTTGGACGTCCCGTTCACCGAAACTGCACGACGCATGTCCGTCCGGGACGGCAGCAACCCCGCCCCTAACGTGACCAGGGTGCTGAAATCCTGTCGGGCCAATCAACTGGCAGAATGGCGGTTATGCAGCCATCCACCACCGTCGCGGCCATCGAGCTGCGCATTTCCATCAGCGAGACTGAACCCCTGATCTGGCGGCAACTCGTCCTTCCGGAGTCTTCTACCGTTGCCGAGCTGCATGAGGCTATCCAATGCGCCTTCGGATGGAAGAACTCGCATCTATACGCCTTGGCGGGCCACAACAAGTCCGGCAAGAAGCGCCTGATTTTCGCGCTCGACGACGGCGATGGCCCCGCAGGCGCTGAAGTGGCAGCTAACGTGCGGCTGCTGGAGCTGTTCGATCCTGCCGCTGTGGGCTTGTCTGATCTTGAGTATGAATACGACTTCGGCGACAGCTGGACCCACGAGATTGAGGTTGTGGGACAGGCTGTCTTGCAGAAGCCGGCGATCACCTGCGTGGCTGGGGCGATGCGCGGCCCTGTCGAGGACTCCGGGGGAGTGCAGGGGTACGCCAACGTGGTTCGAGTCGTTGGCACTCCGGGGCATCCCGAGCACCGGGAAGCCGTGGAATGGCTGGAGTTCGTGACCCAGGAGGGCATCTCAAAGTTCGATCCAGGTGCTTTTGATATGGCGGCCATCAACCGTCAGTTGGAACTATTGGCGCGGCGGTTGTGGCCGGCGGAGACCACAGAGGCCGACATCGAATTCGTCCTGGGACCGATCCTTTGGTTCTTGAATGAAGCAAACCCGGACGGGCTGCCGCTGACGACGGCGGGCTACCTAAAGCCCGTGGTGGTCAAGAGGGCAATGGCAGACCTCGAATGGACCGAACCTTGGCAGGGGAGCGTTTCGACCGAGAGCCATGCTGCACCCGTTCGGGTGGTACGCGAACGGCTTCAGGAATGGAAACTTCTACGCAAAAGCAAGGACAAGCTTCTCCTGACGCCAGCGGGTCGAAAGCTCGTGAACAAACCCGCAATGCTCTGGCACTATATCGCTGACCGTTTGGCATCGCCTGGGCACCCAGGCGTACAAATTGGAACACAGCTCAAAGTGCACTGGGAGTTGACGGGAAGCTATCCGCCCATGGGCCTCAGGGACGAGGTGATTCAGCTTGCGCTCCACGAGCACGGTTTACGAACAGTAGCTGGAGCCGACATTCCGCTCGATTGGGCACGCGGCTTGAGGATTGATGTTCACCAGTCGTTCCTCTGCCTACGGCTCTGGAATACTAAGAAATGGGGGACAGATGAAAATGAATTGTCCCCCGCCGGGATAAATTTCCTGCTCGACGTTCAGAGTCGCTGGGGGGACTAACCAGCTACGCCCGAGCGTGCTTCTTCCTGTCGGCAGGCTTGGGAGCGTTGCTGGCTTCAAGCACAGCAGCTCCCGTTCCCAACCCGCGGACCGTCCACCCAGCACTCCGCCAAGCATCAGCGTTCAGGACGTTCCGAGCGTCCAGCACCATCCGGCGTCGTACGAGTGATCCCGCAACCGAAGGCGAGAGGGAGACGTATTCGTCCCATTCGGTGAGCAGCAGCACCAGCTCCGCGCCTTCCAGCGCGCGATTGGTGGAGGCTTCGAAGCGGATCTGCGGGTAGCGGATCCAGGCGTTGTTGATGGCCTTGGGGTCCGTGACAGTCACGTGCGCGCCGGCATCGGCGAGTTGCTGTGCGACGTCCAGGGCGGGGGAGTCGCGGATGTCGTCGGTGTCCGGCTTGAAAGCGGCCCCGAGGATGGTGACCGTGCGGCCGGACAGGAAGCCGCGGCACATGTCACGGGCGATCTCCACAGTGCGGGAACGCTGATCCAGGTTCACCGAATCCACCAACGCCATCCACTCATCCACGGAGGGCACATCCAGTTCACGCGCCTGCGCCCGGAACGACCGGATGTCCTTGGGCAGGCAACCGCCGCCAAAGCCCAGCCCCGCATGCAGATACCGGTTGCCGATGCGCGGGTCCAGGCCCATCGCCTCACTGAGTTCGCTGACGTCGGCGCCCGACGCGTCGCACAGCTCCGCCATCGCGTTGACGAAGCTGACTTTCGTGGCCAGGAACGCGTTCGACGCCGATTTGATCAGTTCCGCGGTCGCGAAATTGCAGACCAAACGCGGGATTCCGGCCGCAATCAGGGGCTCGTACACAGCATCCAGCACGGCAGTAACAGGTGCACCGGCAGCGGCGCCCTTTCCGCCCGGCACCCCATACACCAGCCGGTCGGGGACCAGCGAGTCCTTCACCGCGGTGCCCTGGCGCAGGAACTCCGGGTTCCAGCCGAGCAGCACGTCCGGCCGGCGGGCCAGGACCGAGCGGACGGTCTCCACCGTGCCAACCGGCACTGTTGATTTACCGACGACGGCGGCCCCCTTCGCCAGATGCGGCAGGAGGCTCCTCGTGGCGCCCATCAGGTAGGAGAGGTCCGCGGTGTCCGAAGTCTTGGACTGTGGTGTGCCCACGCAGAGGAAATGCACCTGCGCGTCCGCTGCCTCGGCGAAGTCCGTGGTGAACGCCAGCCGGCCCGTGGTGCGGCCATCCTTCAGGAGCTCATCGAGACCGGGTTCGTGGAAGGGAGCCAGCGCCTTGTTGAGCTGCTCCACCTTGGAGGAGTCGACGTCGATCCCCACCACGGTGTGGCCCATGGAGGCGAGCGTGGCGGCGTGGACTGCGCCGAGGTAGCCGCAGCCGATCACGGAAATCTTCATGAAGATGGTCCTTTGCTTGAGGTGAGTTCTGAATGGCCCGTTGCTTCGCTGGGCACGCCGGAGATGACGTCGTTGTAGTGACGAACCAACTCCGCGCTGAGCACCGGCCACGTCCGACCCTGAACCGAAGCGGTAGCTGCCGTTGCGAACGCGCGGCGCTTGGCGTCGTCGCCCATCAGGTCCTGGACGTAATCACGCAGTTGGGAGAGGTTGCCCGGTTCGTACAGCCAGCCGGTGCGCGAGTTTTCCACCAGATCCAAGGGGCCACCACGGCCAGTGGCCACCACCGGAACGCCGGACGCCATGGCCTCCTGGATGGTTTGGCAAAAAGTCTCGAACTCGCCGGGATGGACGAAAAGATCGAAGCCGGCCACAGCTTCCGCGAGGGCCTCGCCGCCCAGGAAGCCAGTGAAATGGGCCTGGGGAAGTGCGGACTGGAGTGCTTCGCGCTGCGGGCCATCACCAACGATGACCAGCTTGGTGTTCGGCACATCCGCCAGCACCGCGAGGTCCTCAACCTGCTTCTCGACGGCGAGCCGGCCGACGTAGCCGATGATGCGCTGACCCTCGGGCGCGACCGAGCTGCGCCACGCCGTCGAACGTTTCGCGGGATTGAAGCGCGCGGTATCCACACCGCGCCGCCACATGTCCACGCGAAGGATGCCGCGTCCGCGCAACTGGTTCAGCGCGAAGGTGGACGGCACCAAGGTGCGGGTGGCCAGGAGATGGATGTTGTCCACGCGGTTCCAGGCCCAGTTCTCCAGGAACGGCACACCGTAGCGGCCCGCGTAGCCGGGAACCTCGGTTTGGTAGATCGCGACAGTCGGGATGCCCAGCTGATGGGCGGCCTGCACGGCGCGCCAGCCGAGGACGAACGGTGAGGCAAGATGAACGACGTCGGGGGCGAAATCGGCAAGGATTCGCTTGACCCGATTCACACCACCCAACGCAACCCGCACATTCGTGTATCTGGCCAGCGGCACCGAGGGAAGCCGGTGCACATACGCACCCTTCTCGACGCTCGTAACATCAGTGTCCGACGTCGACGGCGCGATCACCATCACCTCGTCCCCGCGCTCTTGCAGATGCTCCAGCACCCGCAGTATCGAGTGGGTTACCCCATTCATCAGTGGCAGGAATGATTCGGCGACGATTGCGATCCTCACGCCTTCCACGGTGGTCGCGGCGGTTGGCTTACTGGGTGCGCGGGGGTGGCCGGTGGGGGAAGAGTTGGTTAACAGGCGGGTTGGGGTGAGCGCTGAAGCACTCAATGCTGGGAGTTACCTGTGCGCGCTGTAGACTCCGCTCAACGACGCGACAGTCGCGTCTCAATTTATGGGGGTCCCATGAGGTCTGTCGCGCTCGGAACAGCTGTGTCCGGAGCCAGGAAAAAATATCGAAGGATTACGACGGCGGCCCTTGCCGTTGCCGGAGCGCTTGCAGCTTCGCTGTTGCTCAGTCCGCCTGCGGTGGCTGACGTGCTCGTGGCGGATATACCGGTGGGAACGGCGCCTCATGCTTTGGCTGTCGGCGCAACCGGAAAGGTGTATGTTGCGACGGCGAGTGGACTTTCAGTCATCGATGGCGTGACTAACAAGGCCAGCATCATTGACACCGGTGGTCCTGTCGGCGGAGTAGTTGTCCACCCCAACGGTCAGATTTACGCGAGTGTGGCGGGCGCATCTGGTGCGCCGGGATCAGTAGCCGTCATCGATGGTTCGACAAATATGTTGACGGCAAAGATCCCGACCGGTGTGGACCCACGCAACATCGCGATCAACGAGGCGACGGGCAAAATCTATGTCGGCTTTAGCTTCGGCGTCACGGTAATCGACGGGAACACCCACGCCACTGACACCATCCCTTTTTACAACTACGCCCCCCAGAGCATCGCTGTCGACCCGACCACGAACACCATCTACGTCGGATATTCGAATGTAGTGACCATTATTAACGGGCAGACGAATGAGGCATCCAACTGGACCTTTTTCCTGGGAACTGTTTCTGGAATGACCTGGAGCCCCGAGAACCAGCGAGTGTATGCCGTAACGACTGGCATCCGGGGCAGCGAAGTTTATGCAATTCACGACATCAACCAAGCGGACACGGTTTACTCCACTTCTGAGAAGCTGGGCAAGATTGCGGTCAACGCGGCGAACAGCGTCCTGTACGTTGAAGCTGCCGGTACTAACAGCGAAGCGTCAGTGTTGGTGATTGATGCCAAGAACAGATCAAAGATCGCCAGGGTGGGCGTCGCTGGACAGCCGGGCGCAATGGGTGTGAACTCTCTTCGCGGAAAAGCTTATATCCCTACTTTCGGGGGTGGAACGACCATCCTCGATAAAGGCAACGTCACCTCCACCGTTCGGACCGGAACGGAACCTGTCGCTGCTGCAGTCGATGCGAAATCAGGCAAGGCTTACGTCGCCAACAGGGGAAGTTCGTCGGTGACGGTCATCGACGAAAACATTCCTGCGCCCGTCAAGAATGACTTCAACGGTGACCGAACAACTGACGTACTGGCGCGGGACGCCGGAGGTTTGCTGTGGCTGTATCCCGGCAACGGTGCTGGCGGATGGTTGCCGAAGGTTCAAGTGGGCTCAGGCTGGAATGTCATGACCGCTTTGATCGCTCCAGGTGACTTCAACGGGGACGGAACCTCAGATGTGCTCGCCCGCGATAATGCCGGCACCCTCTGGCTGTATCCGGGGGACGGCGTGGGTGGCTGGCTTCCGCGCAAACAGGTGGGCGCCGGATGGTTTGTCATGACCGCCATTACTGCTGCCGGCGACTTTAACGGGGATGGAAAGGTTGATGTCCTGGCCCGGGATGGTTCCGGGCTTCTGTGGCTGTACCCAGGCAATGGTTCGGGCGGCTGGTTGTCGCGCGTCCAGGTTGGCTCTGGCTGGTCGGGCATGTCGGCCATCACAGGCGTCGGCGACTTCAACGGCGACGGTACGGCTGACGTCGTCTCGCGTGACGGTGCCGGCACCCTCTGGCTTTATCCCGGGAACGGATTCGGTGGATGGTTGGCTCCGCGTCAAACTGGCTCCGGCTGGAACGTGATGAACGCCTTGGTGGGACCGGGGGACTTCAACGGTGACGGTAAGACTGACATCCTGTCGCGGGACTCATCCGGTGCGCTGTGGCTCTTTGCGGGAAGCGGAGGACCTGCGTGGCCTAATGGAAGCCTAGCGGGGGCCGGATGGAACGTGATGACTGCCATTTTGTAGGCAACGAGTTACGTCCGGAGATCGCTGCTGATGGATCTTTGACTCGATAAACGTAGGAATGTGCCCCCTAGGCGATGGCTTAGGGGGCCGCTCCCGCCCCACCCCGCGCCGCCTTCAAATCCTTCCGCAGCCCGCGGTTGTCCGCCCGCAGCTCCTCGTTGTGCTCACTCAGCCCGCGGTTGTCCGCCGTCAGCCCCCGATTCGCCTCCTCCAGCTCCAGCACACGTTTCACGCCGGCCAGGTTCAGCCCTTCATCGAGCAACACCCCGATCCGACGCAGAGTCGCGAGGTCGTTTTCGCTGTAGCGGCGAGTGCCGCCGTCGGTCCTTTCGGGAGTGAGCAGGCCTTTGCGCTCGTACTGCCGGATGTTCTGCTGCCCGGTGCCCACCAGTTCCGCGGCAACCGAGATCGCGTAAACGCCCCGTCCGTCATCGGAACCCGCGCCCGAAGCGGAGGCGACCAGTCCGCCGTCGTGCTCCGCGGCGGCGGCCGAGCGATCCGAACCTGCCATCAAAAACCTCCGAAAATCTTCCAAAAACCTACTTGCACCACTCTCTCACCAGTGCTATAAAAAATCTATACCAACCACCACAGATCTGGAGGCTGGTAACAACAACAGAATCAGCATCAAGATCCAAAGGAGTGAGAACCAAATGCTGATGCGCACTGACCCGTTCCGCGAATTCGACAGGCTCGCCCAACAGGTTTTTGGCACAACAGCACGCCCGGCCGGAATGCCGATGGATGCATGGCAGGAGGACGGACAATTCGTTGTTGCCTTCGATCTGCCAGGTGTAAGCCCTGATTCAGTGGAGTTGGACGTCGAACGCAACGTCCTCACGGTAAAGGCCGAACGCAAGTCGCCCGCGGGCGAGAACAACGAGATGATCGCCGCCGAGCGCCCTCAGGGCGTCTTCAGCCGGCAGCTCATCCTGGGTGACACCCTGGACACCGAAGGCGTCCAAGCCAACTACGACGCCGGTGTGCTCACACTCCGCATCCCCGTCGCCGAGAAGGCCAAGCCGCGGCGCATCGAGATCACATCCAGCGGGCAAAAGCAGGAAATCAACGCCTGATCCGTCCGCCCTGCCGGAAGGCCCACCCGGGGGTGGCCGACCGGCAGGGCAGCGACCGGGAACAACGGAGGCGGCCGCATCGGAATAGTTGGGCGCAGGCTTCGCGCCACGTCACAGCGTTTTTTAGCGCACATGAAAGCGGTCCCCGCCCGTCGTCTCCCGATGGATGGCCCCCGGCTCCGGCCGGGGGCCATCTCCTGATCCGCAGCATGAACCGGACACAGCAGTGAACACGCAGCCAGACCACTACGCCACCCTCCGCGTCGCGCCCGACGCCACGGCCCGCGACATCGCCCGCGCCTATCGCGCGCTGCTTCGGACCCACCATCCGGACACGCGCCCAAAGGCCGACGACGGCGACACCACCTCGGCGGCCGACCTCCAGGAACTGCACGCCATCATGCAGGCGTACGTCGTCTTGTCGGACCCAGGAAAGCGGGCGGCATACGACCGGGCGCGGCGGAACGGATTCGGAAGCGGCGGGACGCCGGTGAACGTCCGGGTGCACAAGCGTGCGCAGCAGCCCGGACGGAACGACGGCGGCCAGTCACCGTTGTCCTTCGGGCCACCCCGCTGGGAACCTTCGTCCAGAAACCTGAGAACACCGAGGAGCAATCCATGAGTGCTTGGCGTCCCTATGACGACCACATTATTCCCGCGTTCTACGAACGGTTCGAACAACGCTGGGGGAGAGGGACAGCGCCGTTCCTGGACCCCGAAGTCCACGAACAACCCCTGCCACGCGCCCAGTGGATCAACCCGGATACGGGGGCCGCGATCGCCGTAGTGCCCATCTGGACGAATGACCCCGAGCACCGCTCCTTCGGGGTGTTCTACCTCCCGCCGGCGGGCGACATCTGGATGCTGCGCCCCGGTCCAACCACGTTCGTTGAACCTCGAGGGGGAGCCAACCAGGAACAGGTGACACTCCGCAACGACGCCTTCAAAAAGGCCGTCAACCATGCCAAGGAGTTCATCTACGGGCCCCAGTTGTGAATGGAGTCCCGGCACCAGGCCTGTACAAAAGAAGGCTGGTGCAGCCTGGGAAAAATCCTAAGGCGGCTGCACCAGCTGCTAGTACGACTTTCTGTTAGAAGTTATGACACCTATCCATTGGCCGCTCCTAGTTCCCGGCTTCGATTTTTCCGGGCCTTCAACATCAGCGGGGGGCGCTCGCCTGCCCCGGGAGAACACCTCCCATCTTACGGCGACCAACAGGAAAAAGCGCTTGAATTCGCGGTATTTCAGGGGCGCCTGACGGGCTTGGAGAGCTGGCCGTGGCACGATTGATCACGATGAAACTGCGCGCTGATCAGACCGGAAACCGTGGCCTCCCTATGCCCCTTTGGCTGCAGGGCGGTCTGGAAGCGGCTCAGGCGGCGTTCATTTCCGCCATCGTGGTGGTGCTTCCGCTGGTCGGCGTATGGGCGACCGATGGTTTCCAGAACCGGAATGTGGACGCCCTGGCACGGATGGGAGGCCAGGCCTGGTTGCTCATTCACGGTGTTCCGTTGGAGCTCGCTCATGTGAATATCGGCCCCGCGGCCCACCCCGGATCAGGGCTGCTTTCCTTGATCCCGTTGGGCTTGACGCTCATCCCGTTCCTGTTGGCGTGGCGGGCAGGCCGTCGTCTGGCCCGTGCCTCTTACACCGACCAGCTGTGGCAGGCCTTTTTCGGCGCCTTCCTTGTCTACGCGGCTTTCGGAGCTGCCACCGGATTCGTGTGCCGCACTACCGAAGTTGTCATCAACCTTTGGTTGGCCATGGCCATACCCCTGATTTCGTTTGGCTTGGGCATGGTCGTTGGAGCCCGGCGGGAGGCGGGCTCGTGGAGCCGACTGATCGGCGTGGACGCCGTCGCTTGGCTCGCCAAAACCAGTCAGCACTCTCGGTGGGCTGGCTCCTATGTGGGCTCGGTGCTGAAGGCTGGATTCGTGGCGGCGATGGCCGCCGTGTGCCTGTCGGCTGTGCTGCTGGCCGTCACGATCGTGTGGCACTGGACCGACATCATCGCTGTTTACGAAGGGCTGAAGGCCGGGGCTCTGGGAGGCGCCGTGCTCACCATTGCCCAACTCGGCTTCCTGCCGAACCTGGTCATCTTCGCCTTGGCGTGGTCCTCGGGGGCGGGCTTCTCGCTCGGCATCGGCTCCACAGCCGGTCCGCTGGGCACCGCGGTGGGACCGCTGCCGGCCGTCCCCATCCTTGGCAGCCTCCCCGCAGGCCAGCTCGAATTTGGGGCGATGGCACTGGCTTTGCCCGTTGTCGCCGGGATCCTGGCTGGCTGGTGGTTCCTGCGCGAAGGCGAAAACCACTTTGACGAGTGGCTCTCCATCAAGATCAAAGCCCGCTGGTTCACCGCCACCGTTTCCACCCTTTTCCTGGGGGCTTTCATAGGCGCGGTTGCGGGCTTGCTTGGCGGAGCGTTGGCTTGGATCGCACGCGGTTCCGCCGGCATTGGGCGGCTCACGGAAATCGGACCCCATCCGTTGTGGACGGCAGTCTGGCTGGCCGCCGAAGTGGGGATCGGCGTCGTAATTGGTTACGCGGTGGGGCCGTGGCTGGAACGCAGCCAGAAGCTGCGCGAGGCGAACCTGGAAGAAAACGCGTACGACGACGAGCACGCCTGAGCGGTCAAGCTTGGGACAGTCGGGCTACCTGAGCGAGCCCGGCATGGACTTTTCGAGCTGCATGAGGCACTGCGTCTTTGCGGACTCCGTCAACGCTGAGCGGGCGCAATCCTGATACGTGCTGACCTGACGGAAAAAGAGCGCCGACGTTAGGACCAGCAGGCACATGATGGCCGTGACCACCAGCCCCGAGATGGTGCCGAACAGAATCAGTCGGGGGTGCTTGTACTTGATGGTTCGTACCAGTACCACGATGCCGAGCACCAGAGCCGCCAGCGTCAGGATGCCGCTCAACCACACGTAGTTCACGTTCAGCGAGAACACGAAGAACGCTCCCACAGCCGAAAAAAGGAAGGCGCGGAACAGGATCTGGGTCACACCGAGGGCGGACTTTTCCGCCTCGGAGCGGGGCTGCTGGCTCGGCGCGGAACCGACGTCTGGATTCATGTTTTCCAGCCTACGCGAGCCGCCCATAAGCTAGTGCAATGCGCATTGTTGTCCTCGTCTCCGGTACCGGTTCCAATCTTCAGGCAGTCATCGACGCCGTGAAGTCAGGTGAGCTGGATGTCGATATTGCCGCTGTGGGCGCCGACCGTCCCGACACGTATGGTGTGGAGCGCTCTGACGAAGCCGGCATCGAGACGTTCGTGGTCAACTTCAACTCCTTCGAGACCCGCGCTGAGTGGGATGCCGCACTGCGCGACAAGGTGCTCTCCTACAACCCCGATGTTGTTGTTTCCTCCGGGTTCATGCGGATCGTGAGTGCCGACTTCATCGATGCTTTCGGCGGAAAGTACGTCAACACGCACCCGGCCCTGCTGCCCTCGTTCCCCGGTGCACACGGAGTCCGCGACGCCATGGCTTACGGCGTGAAGGTCACCGGCTGCACGGTTCACTGGGCCGACGCCGGGGTGGACACGGGACCCATCATTGCCCAAGAGGCCGTCACTGTGCTTCCGGAGGACACCGAGGAAAGCCTGCACGAGCGCATCAAGGTAGTGGAGCGCCGCCTGCTGGTCCAGACCCTGGCCGACCTCGCCGCCGCCTCCTCCCGTGTACCCAACTAAGTAACAGCAAACGTCGCACTGAGGGCTCAGAGCGACGTTTGCTGTCACCTAGTTTCATCCGGGTGCCGTGAGGCTGTGGATAACGCCCCAGGCTCTCCATTGATTTGCCAGCATGGGTCCATGAAGATCCCACGGCCGCTGCCTACAACCTTTCAGCGAAACCCTTTACACGGCGAGAAGCGCTCGACGCCGGAGTAACAGTGGGGCGCTTGCGCTTCAGGGACCTGGACTCACCGAGCCGGCAAATATTCGTTCCCGGCTCAAGCGCTGAAGCCCCACTGGCAGACCTCACACGGCCTCTGACCCTAGTGTCACCCTTTTCTGCCGCCTCACACGCCACCGCATTCCTCCTGTGGGAGTTCCCAGGTTTCCTGCCGGGGAGCCACGAGACAGGCATCCACATCTCGCGGCCGGACACCATGGGCATACCGCGGCGCAGGGGCGTCATTGGACATCGGGGACAGTTCTTCGAGGACGAGATCACCACGCTGAACGGCCTGTACATCACCAGCCGTGCACGGACGTGGCTGGATTGCGCAAGGAAGATGGACATTGATGAGATCACCGTCGTGGCGGATCACTTGCTCCGAATCCCCAGGCCTGAGTTTGAAAACCGAACGGCACCGTACTGCACTCCAGGCGAATTGGAAGAAATGCTGGACCGCCACTGGGGAACACCCGGAATCCGAAAGGCCCGTTTGGCCCTGGAACAGGCCTGCGTTGGTGCCGACTCGGCCCCGGAAACGCGACTGAGGCTGGCACTGGGCCGGGCTGGGCTGCCTATACCGGAAGTCAACGTGCGCACCGAGCTGAGTCCCGGCGTCGTGCGTCAACCAGACCTGGGTTACCGTCTGTGGCGGGTTGCGGTCGAATATGAGGGTGAGGGCCATTCGCAGCGGGAGCAGATCGTGAGGGATATCCAACGGGAGGAGGACTTTGCGCGTGCAGGATGGACCTTGATAAGGGTCTCGAAGCGCCACATGTCCACCGACGCAACAACCGCGGTACGAAAGATCCGGCGGGCGCTTGAGGAACACGGGTGGACACCCAAGTAGGTAACAGCACATGTTCCAATGGGCGCTCAATGGAACAGGTGCTGTTACCTGGTTGGGTTAGGAGAGGACGCGTTGCTTGGTCTCGGGGGCGAAGAAGGCCATCCAGAGCACGGACAGCAGCACCAGCCCACCCGCCAGGGCAAACGACGTCGCCAGGCCGAACTCCGGCCAGAAGAACGAGGCAAACACCAGCGGCCCAAAACCCGCGCCAATGCGGGAGAACGTCGACGCCCACCCGAAGCCAGAGCCACGGAGCTCAGTCGGATAGAGCTCGGAAACATAGGCATACAGGACGGGAATTGCCACCTGCACCACGAAGCCGAACGTCAGCAGCCAGAACACTGCTGCGGAAGGCACGTCAACCACCAAGGCCACGATCACCAGCGTCACCGCGGACAGCGGACCGGTGATGGCAAGGATCCACTTGCGTCCCACACGCTCCACCAGGACCGCGGCGACCACCACACCCAAAAGTCCGACGGCGGCCATGCCCGCCGTCGTGACGAACGCCTTGTACTCCTCGAACCCGGCGCCAATGAGAATGCGCGGCATCCAAGTCAGGGACAAGTAATAGACCAGGAGCACGGAGAAGAAGAGGGCCCACGCAGCGGTGGTGATCTTCCAGTTGAACTGCCAAATCCGCCGAAGCTGGGCCCAGGCACTGCCGGGGGAAAGGCGGGGAGCGGATTGCGGATCAGGCAGGCTGTAGGCGCGGGGGGAGGCTCCCGTCGCTTCAACCAGGCCATCAATCACAGCGGCGGCCTCGGCCCTGCGACCGGCCTTGATCAGGAACAACGGAGACTCGGGTACTGAACGCCGAACCCAGAAAACGAGGAGCGCCGGGATCACCATGACCAGCATGGTCAGGCGCCAATCCCCGTACAAAGCCACGAGCCCAGCCGAGACAAAGCCACACAAAGCAGCGCCGACGGGCCACCAACCATCCATGGCCGTCAGCACTTTGCCTCGTTGCTTCCTGGGCGTGAACTCACCCACCAAGGCGTAATCCACGGGAATGCAGCCACCGAGCCCGAACCCGGCCATGAAGCGGAAGAGGCAGAACCACACGATGTCCGGCGCGAACGCACCCAGCACCGTGAAGATGCTGAAAATCAGGAGGGTGGCGGTGAAGGCCTTCTTGCGCCCGATGGTGTCAGCGATGGTGCCCCACGCAAACGCGCCCACTGCCATGCCGATCAGGTTTGCCGTGCCGATCCACGCTGCGTCAGCCGGCTGCAGCGACCAATGTTTGGACAACAACGGGATGAGGATGCCATTGAGCGTGACATCCCACGCGTCGAACATGAACCCGAGGCCGCCGATCAGGAAAATCTTCCCTTGGACCTTCCAACGCCACGGCAGTTCCTGCACTACTTGTTCGCCGCTGGGCACGGCAGTGTATGTATTCATTGGGCCTCCTGCATGCAACCTTATGCGCTGCCGGGCAACGTTACTTCTGGTTCTCGATGGCCCTTCGCAGGAAACCGCCGGCTTCTTCGAGCGCAGCCTTGGCCTGACCAGCGTCGATACCCGTCAGAACCACCAAAATCGCTGCCTTCACCGAGCCGCCCACCGAGTCGAGCGCCGCAGCTGCTTCCTCTGCGGACACACCGGTTGCGTGCTGCACAGTGCGCTGGGAACGGGCCAGCAGTTTCTCGTTGGTAGCCCGCAGATCCACCATGAGGTTGCCGTAGGTCTTGCCGAGCTTCACCATCACCAGCGTGCTGATCATGTTGAGGACAAGTTTCTGCGCAGTCCCCGAATTCAGTCTTGTTGACCCGGCAATGAACTCCGGCCCCACCACCACCTCGATCGCCGCATCCGCCAGATGGCTCACGGCCGAGCCCTTGTTACACGCCAACGACGCCGTGAACGCGCCGCGCTTCCGTGCTTCCTCCAGTGCGCCGATCACATAGGGCGTCCTCCCGGAGGCCGTAATGCCCACGACGGCGTCCGCTTCCGTCACGTTGATATCGTGCAGGTCCCGTGCGCCTGCGGTTGCGTTGTCCTCGGCGTACTCAACGGGCTTCTGGATCGCTTGTGTGCCGCCGGCGATAAGTCCGACGACGAGTCCCGGCGGGGTGCCGAAGGTCGGCGGGCACTCGCTTGCGTCGAGCACACCCAGACGCCCGGCGGTCCCGGCTCCCACGTACAAAAGGCGACCTCCGCGCTGGAGCCGCTCCGCAACGGCGTCGACCGTTTTCACGATGGCGTCGCTGGCCGCTTCAACGGCCGCGTGTACTCCTGCACTGTGGGCAAGCATGGCGGACACCAGTTCCTCAGTGCCCAGGATGTCCAGGTCCTTAAGGTTCTCGGCCGCGGCTTCGGTCTGAAGTCCGGCGAGTTCCGTACGGAGGTCCGCGAGTTTGTCAGCGTCAGTCGGGCCAGTTTGTTCCGTCACGGTGGATGTACCTTTCCTGGATGAGCCCGCGGCGCGTCGCAGCGAGGGCAGCGCCATCCAAGCCGTCGCCCAGCGGGGCCACCACCTCAATCCCAGCCGAAGCCAGGGACTTCCGCAAGAGCTCGGCGAAGAACTCGGAACTGACAACCCCGCCCAGCAGCGCCACCCGCGGTGAAACGTCGCCGCCTGATGCGAGCTGGACCGTGCGGGTCAGGATGCGGCAGGCCTCGCCGATGATCCCATGTGCGACGGCGTCACCCGCCTCCGCTGCCTGCAGAACCAGCGGCGCGAACCGGGCCATCGCCCTGTACGGGTTCTCCTGTTCCGCCAGCCATCCCGGCAGATGCTCCGGCGACTCCACCAGAGCCCCGGCCGAAGCCGACAACGATGTGGAGGGGCCGCCGTCGTGCGCTTCAAGAACGGCCTGCAAACCACGCTGGCCGATCCACCGGCCGCTGCCTTGATCGCCAAGGTAGGGTCCCCAACCATCGGCGCGGTGCAGGACGCCGGCCTGGTCAAAACGGAACGCGACGGCGCCAGTTCCAACGATCAACGTAGTTCCAGGCGCACCCTGGAGCGCACCGAGTTGCGCGGCCGTGGCATCGGAGAGGACAGCCGCCGGGACACCGAACCGCTTCGAAAGCATCGTGGCCAGCTCGCGCGACTTTTCCGCTGATGCTTCCACGCCCGCAACGGCCGCACCGATGCCGGTCAGGGTGCTGACCGGGAGCCCGGGCGGGAGCAGGCTGACCGTCTCAACGAGGAGCTCGAACGCCTGGGTGGGCCCGTTGTCGACGTGGACGCCGGGGAAGCCGTGTTGGTCGGCGGCGCCCAGGAGTTCGTCGCCGCGGCGCAGTTCCACGCGGCAGCAACTCTTCCCTATATCGGCGACAAGAATGACCTCATTGGGGGATTCCATAAATCCACCCTATGTTGCGCGGCCTGCTCTGCGTGGTTCGGCGTGGGCTTGCCGCGCAAAGCGGGCCCCACAAACGTGCCCCCTTTCGTTGTGAGGCCCGCTCTGCGCCCTATTCGTCCACCTTGAAACGCAGACCGGGCCTCACAACGCCTGTGGAGGAGAAGTCCCGGCCGCTCATCGGCACGATTTCTGTGGATAACCGAATGCGGACCCTCGTTTTCCGCAAGCATTGTTCAATGCGGAAACCCAACCCTCTGCCGGTAAACGTTGACCCCCGAGGCTTCCTGGTCGCTGAGGCTTACGCCGCTGGTGTGCCGCGTTGGCGGCTCCAAGCCAGTGAGCTCGTGACTCCCAGTCGTGGCATCCGACTGGCCAAGGCGGGGGAACGCGATCTTGCAATCGTTGCTCGGCTGCACACGGCTGTCACTCCGAGATGCGCAGTCAGCCACGTCACGGCAGCTCTCCTGTGGTCGATCCCGCTCCCGATGTATCTGGAGGACGAGGGGGCGACAGGGCCGATCCACGTCACTCGCCGGCACGAGATCGGTCGGGTGAAGCGTCGCGGCGTGGTCGGACATCGGGCGCCGCTGCTGGCCAGGGATGTTCGGGTGGTGAATGGAGTTCAACTCACCTCGCCCGAATGGACTTGGGTGGACCTGGCGCGGCACCTTGGGAGGTCATCTCTCGTAGCGGCCGGGGACGCCCTACTTAAACGTAAGGACCCGCTCACCTCAATTGAAGCCATTCAGGAAGTCATCGACCGCCGTCCAAAGGTCAAAGGCATCCAGATGGCGCGGGCCATCCTTCCCCTGCTACGAGCCGGTGTCGACTCGCCCCGGGAGTCACGCTTGCGTTTGAAGATTCTCGACGCCGGTTTCCCGGAGCCTGCCGTAACGCAGCCGGTCTTCGATGATCACGGAAACTACATTTCGACTCCTGACCTGCAATACAAGGAGTACAAGATCGCCCTCGAATACGAAGGCGACCATCACCGATCGGACCCGGTCCAATGGGGCAAGGACATTGAACGCGACGACCGGCTGCGGGCGTTGGGTTGGACCGTGCTCCGATTCTCAGACGTGCAAATGAAGGGCGGCTGGGGTCATGCTGAAAAGAAGATCCAGGACGCTTTGCTGTCCCGCGGCTGGCGGCGCCTGCCCTCGTAAGTCGGGTTGCTTGCGCAGAGCGGGCCTCGCAAGGGTGGGGATGGATTTGCTGGGGCCTGGTTTGCGTGCCAAACGTGAGCCGTGGAGCGCAAAGCGGGCCTCGCAAACGTGGGGGTGGATTTGCGGGGCCTGGTTTGCGTGCCAAACGTGAGCGGTGGAGCGCAGAGCGGGCCTCGTAAGCCTGGGGGTGGATTTGCGCGGCCTGGTTTGCGTGCCAAACGCGAGCCATGGAGCGCAGAGCGGGCCTCGCAACGCAGAAAGACGCAAAACCAGCCGCACAGCGAAACACGATAAACTCTCCGTATCCCACCCCTACGCGACACCACCCGCGACATCTACGCGAACTAAGACGGAGACTTTTGTGAGCTTGACGCAGCTTGACCGTGTTCCCATCCGCCGTGCACTGATCTCGGTTTACGACAAGACGGGACTGGAGGAACTCGCGAAGGGCCTGCACGCAGCCGGCGTCGCCATTGTGTCCACCGGCTCCACCGCCAAGAAGATCGCCGCCGCAGGCATCCCTGTCAAGGAAGTCGAAGAAGTCACCGGCTCCCCGGAAATGCTCGACGGCCGCGTCAAGACCCTGCACCCGCGCGTCCACGGCGGCATCCTCGCCGACCGCCGCGTGGAAGCGCACATGGAAACCCTGGCCGGAATGGAGATCGAAACCTTCGACCTCGTGGTGGTCAACCTCTACCCGTTCGTAGAAACCGTCAAGTCCGGTGCTGCGCAGGACGACGTCGTCGAGCAGATCGACATCGGAGGCCCCGCCATGGTGCGTTCGGCCGCGAAGAACCATGCCGCCGTCGCCATCGTTACGGACCCCAACTTCTACGGTGCTGTTGTTGACGCCGCAGCCCACGGCGGCTTCGACCTGAACACCCGTCGTCGCCTGGCTGCCAAGGCATTCGCCCACACAGCCAGCTACGACAATGCGGTTGCTTCCTGGACCGCAAGCCAGTTCCTGGATGAAGACGGCGACGGCGTCATCGACTGGCCCGCCTACGCCGGCCTGGCCCTGGAACGCTCCGAGGTCCTCCGCTACGGCGAAAACCCGCACCAGCAGGCCGCGCTCTACGTGGACAAGGCAGCTCCGGTCGGCATCGCCCAGGCTGACCAGCTCCACGGCAAGGCCATGAGCTACAACAATTTCGTCGACGCCGATGCCGCCCTCCGCGCAGCCTTCGACTTCGCAGAGCCGGCTGTTGCGATCATCAAGCACGCCAACCCCTGCGGCGTTGCCGTTGGTTCAGCCGACGCAGCCGACCCGATCGCCGACGCCCACGCCAAGGCACACGCCTGCGATCCCGTCTCCGCGTTCGGTGGCGTCATCGCCGCCAACCGCACGGTCACCGCAGGCATGGCCCGCACCGTTGCCGACATCTTCACCGAGGTTGTCATCGCCCCGGACTTCGAGCCGGAAGCCGTTGAGATCCTCTCCAAGAAGAAGAACATCCGCCTCCTCGCCCTGCCCGAGGGCTACGGCCGCTACCCGTCAGAGATGCGCCAGGTTTCCGGTGGCGTCCTGGTCCAGATGAGCGACAAGGTGGACGCCGAAGGCGACAACCCCGCCAACTGGACCCTCGCCGCCGGCGAAGCTGCTGACGGGAAGACCCTCGCCGACCTCGCGTTCGCCTGGACCGCCTGCCGCGCAGCGAAGTCCAACGCGATCCTCCTGGCCGACAACGGTGCAGCGGTGGGCATCGGCATGGGCCAGGTCAACCGCCTCGACTCCTGCAAGCTTGCCGTCGAGCGCGCCAACACGCTGGGCGTCCAGGTGGAGTCCGACGTCGACGGTGCCGGCGGTGCCTCGAACGCCAGCGGTGCCAACGCACCTGAGCGTGCACGCGGTGCCGTGGCAGCTTCGGATGCGTTCTTCCCGTTCGCTGACGGCCTGCAGATCCTGATCGACGCCGGTGTCCGCGCCGTGGTCCAGCCCGGTGGCTCGGTCCGCGACGAGGAAGTCATCGCCGCAGCAAACGCTGCCGGCATCACGATGTACTTCACGGGCGCACGCCACTTCTTCCACTAAGAAGCGGCGCGCCCAGAGCGCAAAGGCAGCACAACGCAACGGCGGCCGCCCCTCAAGGGGACGGCCGCCGTCGTACTTAACAGGGACTTGCCAAAAAGTTACGAAGCCGCCGCGGTGTTGTAGGTGGACTGGATTACGGTGCCCCAGTATGGGCCGTACATTGTGGTGGAGTTGCTGCCGTAGCCGTAGGAGTTGACCGAGTTCTGGTAGCCGGTGGAGCTGTTGCCGATGAACCACGGACCGCCCGAGGACCCACCGGTCATGTTGCAGGGGATACCCTGGGTGGCGAACTGCGGGTTGTAGGGATCATTGGTGGCGGTGCCGGAGCAGCTCTTCAGGGATTCGCCGTTGAACGGTGAGGCTGCCGGGTAGCCGAAGGACTTGTAGCTCAGGCCGCGGGCGGCGTTGAACTGGACGCCGGAGGAGCCCACGACGTCGGCGAGCTTCTGGCCGTTAAGGGTGTTCATGACTGCGAAAGCGGTGTCGTACTGCATGTTGCCGTTGGAGGCCCACTGGCTGGGGGAGTACAGCGCCTTTGCCGTCCACTTCCCGTAGGGTGCAGCGCCGTTGAGGTAGGCGGGCACGAAGACGAAGTTGGTTGCGTAGGCTCCCGGACCTTCATTGACGCAGTGGCCCGCGGTGGACACTGTGCTCTTGTTGGCCGCTGTCACGGAGTTGCCGGAGCAGACGTAGTTGGAGCCGCCGAGGGTGAAGAAGATCTTGCCGATGTGCTTGACCGGGGTTTCGCTTTGGTTGACCTTGCGGTCGATGGTGGTGGAGTCTGTGGCCGCGGGCTGGCCGGCGATGCTGCTGATGGCGCCCGGGGCTTCGGTGACCGGGGCTTTGCCGGGGTTCAGGAGCCGGCCGCGTTCAAGGGCTTTGGCGCCGAGGATGTCGCCGGACTTGGCGTTCTTCATCCGTTCCGGTGTCCAGTAATCTGCAGCGCCGGCGTCGGAGACTGCATGGCTGCTGACCGCTGCGCCTGACGTGTCCGCGTCTTTCGACGGTGCTGCGTTGGCGCCGGTGGTTCCAACCAGCGCCAGGATTGCGGCAGCGGACAGACTCAGCAGGCTTGTGGCCAGGGTCTTGGTTTTTGTCACGTTGTTCCTACCTATCGAGGGAGTGAGGCGGCCAGTGATGGCGACCGCCGACTGACGAGTTAGAAGCTACCGGGCGTATGACAAGTTTGTAAAGAGATGTTTCAGAGTTTGTGATAATTTACTGTCACTTGCTTGTCATGCTCGCGGGAGGAAGGCACGACGGCGGCAGTCGGCGGTGGTGGGCGGGCCGCCGTCGGGCGTTAATCACCGGAACCGGGTAACGAACACGTGATCCCGGACACGAAGAACCGCCAAAACGGTCTACTCGGGTAAGTTAGGAGTGTTGAAATATGCAGACTTTCAGGGAGAACCCCGCCAATGGCCAAGATTATCTATACCCACACAGACGAAGCGCCGATGCTGGCAACCTACTCATTCCTGCCGATCGTGGAAGCGTACGCCTCCACCGCAGGGGTAGAGGTTGAGACCCGTGATATCTCATTGGCGGGCCGCATCATCGCGGTCTTCGGCGACTTCCTGACCGAAGAGCAGCGCACGGGCAACGCCCTTGCCGAGCTTGGCGAACTGGCAAAGCGGCCGGAAGCCAACATCATCAAGCTCCCCAACATCAGCGCCTCAGTTCCGCAGCTCAAGGCCGCCATCGCCGAGCTCCAGGCCCAGGGCTACGCCCTCCCGGACTACCCGGACAACCCCTCCTCGGACACCGAGACGGACATCCGCTCGCGCTACGACAAGATCAAGGGCTCCGCCGTAAACCCGGTGCTGCGCGAAGGCAACTCCGACCGCCGCGCTCCGCTGTCGGTCAAGAACTACGCCCGCCAGAACCCGCACTCCATGGGTGCTTGGTCCGCTGACTCCAAGACCAACGTTGCCACCATGGGCCAGAACGACTTCCGCTCCAACGAGAAGTCCGTTGTCATCGAAGTCGACGACGCCCTGAGCATCCAGCTGGTCCGCGAAGACGGCACCACCAAGGTCCTCAAGAAGGACTTCCCTGTCCTCGCCGGCGAAGTTGTTGACGCCACCGTCCTGCGCGCCGATGCCCTGGATGAATTCCTCAAGGCCCAGGTTGCCCGCGCCAAGGAAGAGGGCATCCTCTTCTCCGCGCACCTGAAAGCCACCATGATGAAGGTCTCGGACCCCATCATCTTCGGCCACGTGGTCAAGGCTTACTTCTCCGAGCTGTTCGACACCTACGGCAAGCAGCTCGCAGCCGCAGGGATCAGCCCGAACAACGGCCTCGCAGCCATCCTCAGCGGCCTGGAAGACCTGCCCGAGGACGTCCGCGAAGGCGTCAAGGCAGCCATCACCAAGGGCCTCGAAGACGGTCCTGCACTGGCCATGGTTGATTCCGACAAGGGCATCACCAGCCTCCACGTTCCCTCGGACATCATCGTTGACGCCTCAATGCCGGCAATGATCCGTTCCTCCGGCCACATGTGGGGTCCGGACGGCCAGGAAGCCGACACGCTGGCAGTCATCCCGGACAGCTCCTACGCCGGCGTGTACCAGGTTGTGCTGGACGACTGCCGTGCAAACGGCGCGTTCGATCCCACCACCATGGGCACCGTCCCCAACGTGGGCCTCATGGCACAGGCAGCCGAAGAATACGGCAGCCACGACAAGACCTTCGAGATCCAGGCAGCCGGCACCGTCCAGCTCGTGGACAGCAAGGGCAACGTCCTCACCGAACACCAGGTCTTCCCCGGTGACATCTGGCGCGCCTGCCAGACCAAGGACATCCCGGTCCGTGACTGGGTCAAGCTGGCTGTTACCCGTGCACGCGCTTCCCAGACCCCGGCTGTCTTCTGGCTGGACGAGGGCCGCGCACACGATGCCAACCTCATCGCCAAGGTCAACGAGTACCTCAAGGACCACGACACCGAGGGCCTCGAGATCAAGATCCTCTCCCCGGTCGAGGCTACGGCCTACACCCTGGAGCGTATCCGCAAGGGCCAGGACACCATCTCCGTCACCGGCAACGTCCTGCGCGACTACCTCACGGACCTGTTCCCGATCCTCGAGCTCGGCACCAGCGCCAAGATGCTCTCCATTGTCCCGCTGATCAACGGTGGCGGGCTCTTCGAGACCGGCGCCGGTGGATCTGCTCCCAAGCACGTCCAGCAGCTGGTCAAGGAAAACCACCTCCGCTGGGACAGCCTGGGTGAGTTCCTGGCACTGGCTGTGAGCTTCGAGCACCTGGCAACCACCACGGGCAACGCCCGTGCGCAGGTACTTGCCGACACGCTGGATCGCGCCACAGGCACGTTCCTGCTGGAAAACAAGTCCCCGCGTCGCAGCGTCGGCGAGCTGGACAACCGTGGAAGCCACTTCTACCTGGCCATGTACTGGGCCCAGGAGCTGGCCAAGCAGTCCTCCGACTCAGAGCTGGCAGCAGCCTTCGCACCGATCGCGGACGCCCTGACCTCCAACGAAGAGGCAATCGTCGGCGAGCTTGCCGCGGTCCAGGGCCCCGGCGTCGACCTTGGCGGCTACTACCGTCCGGATGCCGCCAAGGCCGCTGAGATCATGCGCCCGTCGGCTACGTTCAACAAGGTGCTCTCCACCCTGAACTAGGTTCCACGAAAAGGCCCCGCAAGCATCACGCTTGCGGGGTCTTTTTGCGTCCCCCTGGAGTTTTTGTACAGATAACGCCCTAAAAAGCCCTTCTAAAGAGCGTTATCTGTACAAAAACTCGCTAGCGGTCGGCGCGGAACCTCTCTGGTGCCACCCCGCCGTCGACGATGTCCTTCAGTACCCGTCCGATGGCCGGGGTGAACTTGAACCCGTGTCCCGAGAAACCCGCGCCCACCACCAAAGGACCGAAACGGTCCAGCACAAAGTCCTCGTTGGGCGTAGTGGTGTAGGTGCAGCTGATGGGAACGGCAGTGGAAGGGTCGACGCCGGGCAGCCACTCTTCTGCGTACCGCACCAAGGCGTCGAGCTGCTGGGGGATGGGCTCGAACGTGCGCTCGTCAGGATCCATAACGGGGCCGACGCCGTGCCAGCCGGCCTTGACGCCCTCGCCGGGGGTGAGCATGCCGTAAACGGGGCTGAACCAGTATTCGTACAGTTCGTTGTTCGGGTCGGGGTCAGGATTGTGGTTGAAGCTGGGCCACACCAGTGTCTTGTCAGTGGGGGTGAAGTGGGCCGGCTGCTCCTGTGTCACCACCATGGCTGGGAGCTTGACCAGGCCATCCAGGACTTTGGGTGTCCAGGCGCCTGCGGTCACCACCACGCGGTGTGCTGTGTATTCGGTCTCCTCCGTCACCACTACCACTGAGTCGGCGCCGTCGACGCGGATGTCCCGGACCGGCGTCGAGTACTTGAAAACAGCGCCGCGGGACTCGGCCGATTTACGGAGTGCCACCAACGCGTCGGCCGAACGGATCCGGCCTGAGCCTGGCACGAAGAGGACATCCGTTGCGAAGTTCATGCCCTGCCAACGGTCGGCGGCCTCGGAGGCGGAAATGAAGTAGCTTTCGACGCCGCGTGCCTGGTGCGCTTCCCGGACCAGCTCCAACTTGGGGACGTTGCCGTGGTTCGCGAGCCCCACGTGGTCCAGGAGGGGAGCGCCGTGTTCTGCAGCGAGTTCGTCCCACAGGATTTTGGACTCGGCCAGGAGGTCCAGGTAGTCGGCCTCGGCGTAGGCGGTGTTGAAGTTACGGGTGGCACCGTGGGAGGCGCCGATGTGGTGACCCGCTTCGAACTGTTCCAGAAGAACCACGGATTTGCCGGCGCGGGACAACTGCCATGCAGCCGCTGACCCCATCGCTCCGCCACCGACAACTACAACGTCAACCTGCATGCCCGCTCCATCCACAAAGTCCGCAGCTCCGACCAGAGCCACCTCTTATTCTGCCCCCACTCACCCAACTAGGTGACAGCAAACGTCCCATTGAGCCCCCGTAGCGACGTTTGCTGTTACTCAGTTGGGTAGCGGGGGTTGGGTTGGCGCGGCGCCCACGGGCATGGAAGATTGGATCCCGTGAAATTCCTTCACCCATCACCCACGTCCTCTGCCCGCGGCATCACGATCCTGCGGGTGGTGTTCGGTGCCCTCATCCTGATCCATGGAGTCCAGAAGCTCATGGCCGGCCACGCCGCGTTCGCCGCGTCCGTCGCTGCCATGGGCGTACAGAAGCCGGAGATCGTGGCCTGGCTGGTCATTGCCGGGGAAGTGGGCCTGGGATTGCTCCTGGTCCTCGGGGCGCTGACCCGGATCGCCGGGTTCCTCGCTGCGATCATGTTCGCCGGAATCTGGTTCGTGACCGAAGCCGGCAAACCCCTGCTCACAGACAAGGCGGGCGTGACGGCGGAACTGCTCATCATCTACTTCGCAGTATCCGTGGCCTTCGTCTTCCTGGGGTCCGGTGCGTTCTCGCTCGACCGCAAGCTGGCAAGGCAACCGGGACGGCGATGAGCTTAACCTGGGTGGGTTAAATCACCGGGCATCGTTGGGGTACCGGACACCCAGTTGTGAACGAACGCCGTCGAAGAGGCGCATCACATTGATCGAGTCCTCCAACGGCATCACGGGACTCTCGACGAGTCCCTGTTGAATGCAGCGGGTCACCTCACGCAGCTCATAGGTGTAGCCAATGCCCACGACGTCGAAACGCTCGGTCCGTGGCTCGTCCCACCCGACGCGGATAAGCAGTTCGCGGGGATTGTTCACCGAACCCACCGTCTGGAGGAAGCCAAGGCCGCCAGCGACTGTGGCAGTCCTGGGCCCATGCGCCATCAGGGACGAGGTCAACTGCGCCTGCGCCCCCGTGTCGTAGCCGAGGGTCAGGGCGTTCTGCGTGTCCACTCCGTCCTCGTTCAACGAACCGATCGCGCTGACGGACTGCGGAAAACCGAGTGTCCCCAAAGCCCAGAGCAGGGGGTACACGGTGATGTCCAAAAGTGCTCCGCCGCCGTCGTTCAGGGCCCAGATGCGCGCCGAGGGATCATATGGTGCCGGGAAGCCGAGGTCCGCGCTGACCCACTGGAGCTCACCAAGTTCCCCTGAAGCCGCGATCTCGAAAGCCCGTTGCATGCTGGGAAGGAATCGGCTCCACACGGCTTCCATGAAGAACACGTTCTGCTCGCGCGCAATCGCCACCAGCTCCATGGCCTCACGGGCGTTGATGGTCAGAGCCTTCTCGCAGAGGACGTGCTTCCCGGCCCGCAAAGCCGCCGAGGCTATCTGGAAGTGCTGGGCATGGGGCGTCGCCACATAGACCACGTCCACGGCGGGATCGTTGAACAGCCGCTGGTAGCCGGGAACACCGGCGTCGTCCCCGTAGGCCTTCGTGAAGCCAAGCGTGTGGGCGAAGGCGTCGGCCGCAGCCTGGGTGCGGGAGCTGACGGCGTAGAGTTCAGCATCTTCGAGCAGGGACAGGTCCTGGGAAACACTGTTGGCGATATTCCCAGTGGACACCACGCCCCAGCGCAATCGCCGGCCTGTGGCTGCCCGGGGATCCTGGGTGGTCTGGGAGGAAAGCCACGGCACGGCGATTGGAAGTGTCATGAGTCTCATCCTCTCATTTCCCAAAGCGCCGACAGAAAGCTCTGATAGCGTCCATCTGGAAAACGTCATTGGGGGAATTGTGGAAGCAGAAATCAAGAAACCGTCAGCGGGTCCGCGGATAGCGTCAATAGTGCTCGCAGTGGTGGGGACGGTGCTTTCACTACCGGTGGCTGCATTGCTCGGATTTGCCCTTGGCTTTTACCCAACCCGGATGGAATGCACCACCGAAACCCTCGGCTCGGGGTGCTACGAAGGCGATCTTCTGAACGCCGCTGTCCTCTTTGCCCTCGTTTTCCTGCCGTTTCTGCTGCCAATAGCCACCATCAGTCTTCTCCAGCGAAAGAGGCGCGGGGTCCCGGATTTCATGCCTCTGATCGTGCTGTGCCTTGTACCGGCAGTGGTGGTTGTCCTCTGCGCCGTTCTCGCGTTGGTGGCACCGGGCGCCCTCTGAAGCGCCGACACAGTAAGTACACTGTCCGTCCCGCGAATGCCCGACGCCGGCAACTACCTCGCTTAGGCTGATGGCAATCATCCCTCGCAGAGGTTCTGTGGGGAGTTACCGAAATGGAGCAGGGATGGGTATTTTTCGGCGCGTCATTTTGCCGGTTGCCTGGTTGTTTGTTTTCGCGATAATCGCGGTGGCTCTGGTCAAAATCGCCTTTGTGGACGGTTTGAAATCTGCCGCTTCGGAGCCCGCGCCGTTGGCCCAGGTGGATATTCCGACGGTCCCGGCAACCAGGGCCACCGTCAGCAACACCGTCCAGATC
The DNA here is from genome assembly GCF_042667405.1 of Paenarthrobacter sp. NPDC057355. Taxonomy (NCBI): domain Bacteria; kingdom Bacillati; phylum Actinomycetota; class Actinomycetes; order Micrococcales; family Micrococcaceae; genus Paenarthrobacter; species Paenarthrobacter sp. NPDC057355. Next base: position 49,955 of record NZ_JBHVAL010000020.1, read on the forward strand.
AAGGGCACCGTCCAAAGTGACCCGGCCGAAGCCGTCCGCAGCACATCGGCGGGAAAAGTTGTGCAGGTCTTTGTGGACCAAGGGGCTACTGTCGCCAAGGGCGACGCTCTCTTCCAAGTAAGGGCCGAGCGCGCGGTCGCGGGCGCCCAGCCGTCGTCCCCGGATGGACCCACAACTGCCGCGAAACCCGCTTACGACTACTTCAACGTCCTGGCCCCACGCGCCGGGACACTGCAGCAGTTGACCACGCTCGTGGACCAGCAGGTCAGCGTGGGTGAGGCGGTAGGCAAGATCGATCCCGGTACGTACACAGTGGCGGGCCCGGTTTCTGCCGCCCAGCAGTACCGCCTCCTCGGCAAACCCGGTCCGGCAGAAATAGCCCTGGTGGGCGGACCGGCTCCGTTCCAGTGCGCCGAAGTGACGCTCAAGAACAACGCATCCGACGACGGCGGAGCCTCCTCGGGCGGTTTGGCCGCCACTGGCGGGGGAGCCGGTATGGCAGTCGGCGGGGCAATTGCTGGACCGGGAGGAGGTTCTTCAACCCAACCGGACGGAAGCAATCCGACAGGGACCATCAGCTGCGCAGTTCCGGCTAACCAGCAGGTCTTCCCTGGCCTCGGTGCCACCATGACGGTCAGCGCCGGCGTCGCGCCTGACGTGGTGACGGTTCCCCTTACCTCGGTCAAGGGCAGTGTCAAGGACGGCATCGTGTGGGTCGCCAGTAAGGCAGGAGCCGGGGCCGCTCCCGAACAGCGCACCGTGCAGCTCGGTCTGAACGATGGCAACGTGGTTGAAGTGACCTCCGGGCTGACCGAGGGCGAGCAGGTCCTCGAGTTTGTGCCCGGCACCCCCGCTGGCCCGGAGCCCATGATGGGTCCAGGGCAAGGCACCTACATTCCGGCAGGCTAAACATGGATGCCACTGCCAGCAACGAAACCCTCGTCAGCCTTCGATCGGTCACGCGGTCAGTCACCCTGCCGGATGATCAACAGCTGCACATTCTTCGCGGCATTGATCTTGAGGTACTCAGCGGGGACCACACCGCGATCGTGGGACGCTCCGGCTGCGGCAAGTCAACGCTGCTCAACCTCCTCGGCCTGCTTGATGTCCCGACCTCCGGGGATATGGACTTCATGGGCCAACCAGCGCAACGGCTCAGCAGCAACGCCCGGGCCCGCCTCCGGGGTTCAACAGTGGGCTTTGTGTTCCAACAGTTCAACCTGTTGCCGGGCCGAAGCGCCCTGGACAACGTCATTACTCCGCTTTTCTATGCCCAGGGCAGGGAATTCCGGCGTCGCCGCGAACTTGCAATGGAGATGCTGGACCGGGTCGGGTTGTCTGCACGGGCGGACACGATGCCCAACATGCTTTCAGGCGGTGAACAGCAACGTGTTGCAATCGCACGTGCGCTGGTTCGCCGGCCGAGGCTAATCCTGGCCGATGAGCCAACCGGTGCCCTGGACGTCGAGACCGGCCAGGCGGTGATGGCGTTGCTGGACACTGTCGCCACGGAAACCTCTGCGGCCCTGGTAACCATTACCCACGACACCAACGTCGCCGCACTCGCCCGTGCCTGCTACCGGCTCGACTCCGGAGTGTTGACCCCGCTGGCGCTCGCGGAACCGCTCGCAGAACCACGCGCAGATCCGCTCGCAGAACCGCTCGCAGAATCGGGAGCCCACGCATGACCGGCTTCATATCAACGCTGGTGGAAGCGTGGCAGGAACTTCGCATCAACAAAGTCCGCATACTGTTGGCTCTTTTGGGGGTGGCGTTGTCCGTGGCGGCGCTGACGTCCGTGGTCGGCCTTGGTAACCTCGCCCGCGAAGGCATGAAGGTGCAGTCCGAGCGCGATGGCGGCCGGGTTGCAACCCTGACCTTGAGTGTCAACGGCCCATCCGCTCCGGATGCGCAACAACTGGACAAAGTCTACGAAGGAATCCAGCAGCGCTATGGGATCACCACCTCCACCCACGTGGGCCGTACCCAGGCAGGCTTCCAGTTTCCCCGCGGCGTGACAGCCGTGAACATGACCATCGTTGACTCCGGCTACGGCATCATCCACCGAGTGCCGCTCACCCAAGGTAAATGGTTCGACGCCGATGACGACCAAAGGCTCGCCCCCGCAGTCGTGGTCTCGGAAGGCTTTTACAACCGGGCGGGCAGGCCAGACCTGGCTACCAATCCCACAGTTCGCATCCCCGGTGACCTTCCGGCGACGGCGGTGATCATCGGCGTCGTTCCTGACACCTGGCCTGACACCCCTCCGGCCGCCTTCATCCTCACGAAGGCTGCCGCCATGACGGGCATGAAGCCGGACATGTCGGAGTTCAAGCTCTGGGTGGGGGAGGAACAGGCCGGGGCCCTGCAGTCCGCGATCACTGCGGACCTGCAGGGCCAGTTCCCGGGCTATTTCGCCCAGGCCCAACGCGTAGACTTTGCCGCCTATGGCGATCCGCTGGGTCCTGCCCAGTGGATCATCGGCGGCGTAGCCGGACTGGTGCTTCTCCTTGGAGCAGTGGGAATGCTCAACATCTCCATGGTCACAGTCCGCTACCGCGTCCGGGAGATCGGCATCCGCCGCAGCTTCGGCGCTACCTCGGGACGCATCTTCGTCGGCGTCATGATGGAATCTGTGGTGGCCACCGCTGTCGCGGGTCTGGTGGGCGTCATGGTGGCCATCGCCGTGGTGAAGAACCCGTGGATTCAATCAAAGGTAGCCCCAGGCCTGACGGAATATCCGCCGTTCCCCATCGACGCCGCGCTCCTGGGCTTTGGCGCAGCGGTCATGGTGGGCGCACTCGCCGGAGCCATTCCCGCGCTCGTGGCGGTGCGCGTCAAGGTCATCGACGCGATCCGCTTCTGACCTCCTCGGTCAGCCTGCCCTGCTGAAGCCGGAAGCAACGTTCCGTCTTCTGCGCCAGGCTGCGGTCGTGCGTGACCACCAGGATGGTGGTGTTGTGGTCGCGGCTCAGGGAGCTCAACAGCTCGATGATGTGCTCACCGGTCTGCTCATCGAGATTTCCGGTGGGTTCGTCCGCCAGGATCAGTTTGGGTTCGTTCGCCAGCGCCCGCGCGATCGCAACACGCTGCTGCTCCCCGCCGGACAGGCGGTTGGTCCGGCGCGAATGCTTCTCCGGATCCAGCTGCACTTGCTCCAGCAACTCCTTGGCCCGCTTCAGCCTGGTTGGCTTCCGCACCCCGGCGAACTCCATGGGAAGCATGACGTTGTCCACGGCGCTGAGGTTGGGGATCAGGTTGAACTGCTGGAACACGAACCCGATGTCCCGACGCCGGTACTCCGTCAGTTTGCTGTCGGGCAGCCCCGCAAGGCTGACGCCATCGACGACGACGTCCCCTGAGGTGGGTTTGTCCAGCGCACCCAGGAGGGACAACAGGGTGCTCTTGCCGCTGCCGCTCTTGCCCACGATCGACGACAGTGAGCCCCTTTCCAGTTCGAAGCTCACACCGTTGACCGGCTTGACGGTCCGGTCACCGGACTTGAACTGACGGACCAGGTCCTTGACTTCAATCACGGCTATTCTCCTCGGAGTACTTCGATGGGGCGGATGCGGGCAGTCAGCAGCGCCGGAACCAGCGCGCCGATAATGGCGGCGGCGAACACGGCTGCGATGCCCGCCGCAAGGACGCCGGGGGAGACACTGGCGGTAACGGAGGTGAGCAGTTGGGAAGCGCCGCCGAACGCGCCGCCCCGTCCACCGAAGCCGCCGCCCCCTGGGACCGCGCCATTGGGCACGGCACCGGCGAGGCCGCCCGCACGCTGGGTGGGTGTCGCCGTCGTGCTGGTATTCGAACTGATCAACGCCGAAGCTATGCCGCCGCTGGCGAATGAAGCGACGACTGCGCCCACCACGCTGCCCATGGCGACAAGAACCAGGGATTCAAGCACAAATTGCAGGCCGATGGTGCGGTTGGGGGCGCCGATGGCTTTCAGTACGCCGATTTCCCGACGACGCTCGCGGACCAGCATGACCATGATCAGCAGGATGATGATCCCGGCCGTCGCGAGGGCTGCGATGAAGGCGACCAGCGAGATGTTCTTGACGCTGTCGAGGGAGCTGACTGCGGTTTCCAGATTGCGTTGGCCCTGGGTGACGTCTGCCTTGTCCGTGCCGAGGACATTTTGGACGGCGGCCTTGGTGCTGTCCACGTTCTCCATGCTGTTGACCGTGACAATCATGGTGGAGAGCTCATCGGGTGTGGCTGCCAGCGTCTGGGCTTCAGGAAGTGTCACGTAGACGGCGTTGTTGCCGAAAGTGGTTCCTGCGTCGAAAAGGCCTGCCACAGTGAAGGTTTTGTCCTGGATAGTGAAGGTGGATCCAACGGCCAGACCGTTCTTTTCGGCCAATGACGTGCCCACCAGTGCCTTGTCCGACGCCGTGGTGTAGTCGCCCAGCCCGCTGCCGCTGGTAATGTTCAGCGCCTTGCCGGTGCTGTCCACCTCCGCGCCGATGCCAGTGGCAGTGATGGGAAGGGCGCGTGCCGGCTGTGTTCCCGTTGCACCGGTGGATCCGCTGGCGCTGTTCCGGTTGCCCAAGGTTCCGGCGTCGATGGCAGCTGTGAGGCTGGTGCTGACCGATGCCTGCTGTCCGCCGGGACCGAAGCCCCCGGCCGGGCCGGTTTGCTGGGTGGTGGTGCCCGTTGTTGCCGTCTGCAAGCGCAGCGCCTTCGTTCCAACCACGGACGTGACATTGGTGACGGACGCAGCAGTCTGGGCTTGCGCCGTCGTCAGCGGTTCGCCGCCGCCTTCGAAGCCCTGCCCGCCAGCGGGGTTCACCGTCAAGGTGGTGCCCACCGAAGCGTTGAGCTCCTGCACCTTCGCGCCCACGGCCTGGTTGGCCACGAGCATGGCCAAGGCCAGGCCGATCGCTACAGCAAGGACGGCGACCACCGCCGCTGTTCTGATTTTGTTGCGGAAGGCGTTGCCTACGCTTCGGGCAAGGACGCTCACGTTTCTCCTTTTGACCTGCAGGTTTGTGGGCCCACTGGTCGCGGGCTGCAGGTCCAACATTGCTGAGCGCTGCTGTGCGGTGCACCGGCCCAAGCTATGCGTGGGCTGTGAAAAGACGCCCGGCACAACAAAAAGCCCCGGCCCGCCTGCTGGCGGACCGGGGCTTCCTGTATAGGGGTGTTACTTGGTGATCGGGCCGAGTACCGGATCGTCGACGTAAGCCGTCTTGACGTTCTCCTTGGTCACGATCTGCGGGGGCAGGAGGTAAGCCGGAACGGTCTTGACGCCGTTCTTGTAGGAGTCCTTGTCGTTGATCTCCAGTTCCTTGCCGGCCTGCAGGTCCTTCACCATGGTGATGGCGTGCTCAACCAGCTTGCGGGTGTCCTTGTTGATGGTGGAGTACTGCTCGCCAGCCATGATCGACTTGACGGACTCAACCTCGGAGTCCTGGCCGGTCACGACGGGGAGCGGCTTGCCGGCAGCCTTGACGGACGTCAGGACTGCACGGGCCAGGGTGTCGTTCGGCGAGAGGACGCCGTCCAGCGATGCGGTGCCGTAGCTGCCGGTGAGCAGCGTGTCAGCGCGGCGCTGGGCGTTCTCTGCCTTCCAGCCCTGGGTCACAGCCTGCTCGAAAGCCGTCTGGCCGGACAGGACCTTAAGGGTGCCGTCGTCGATCTTCGGCTTCAGGACGCTCATGGCGCCATCGAAGAAGACCTTCGCGTTGGCATCATCCGGGGAGCCGGCGAAAAGCTCGATGTTGTACGGACCGTTCGGCTTCTTGGCCTTCAGACCGTCCAGCAGGGCCTGGCCCTGCAGCTCACCGACCTTGAAGTTGTCGTAGGCCACGTAGTAGTCCACGTTCTCAGTGTTGAGGAGCAAGCGGTCGTAGGCGATGACGGTGGCGCCGGCATCCTTGGCCTGCTTGAGCTGCGTGCCCAGCTGGGCGCCGTCGATGGCACCTACGATGATGACCTTGGCACCCTTGGTGACCATGGCGCTGATCTGGTTCTGCTGCTCCGAAACGCCGCCGTTGGCGAACTGTACGTCGGGCTTGAAGCCGGCGCTGGAGAGACCATCGTTGAACAGCTTCTCTGCCAGTACCCAGTTCTCACTGGTCTTCTGCGGGAGGGCGACGCCGATCAGCGAGTCCTTGGGGAACGCTTCCCCGCCTGCCGTGCTGCTGCTGGAGCCGCTGTCCGAGCGGCCGCAGGCCGTCAGCGCCAGTGCCGCGATGGCAGCTACTGCTGCTGCCTTTCCTGCTTTACCAAACATTCGCATATCTTGGTTCACTTTCTCTGTGGGTGGGGTGGAGCGAGTCTTCTGGGTGGAGAAGTTCTGGGTGGAAACCGATCAGGCTTCCTTTGAAATGACCTCTTTGGTGGAGGTTGTCTCGTCCGGCTTGAGCTCGTTGTTGTTGCGCTGGAAGTTCTTCATCAGCAGGCCCGTGATGGATCGCTTGCCTTGGGACTTGTTGTAGACATCGAAGGCGACGGCGGCCAGGAGCACCAGGCCCTTGATGATCTGCGTGAGGTCGGCTCCGACGCCCAGCAGCTGGAGGCCGTTGTTGAGCACAGCCATGACCAGGCCACCGACGATCGAGCCGATCACGGTACCAACGCCACCGGTCACTGCGGCGCCGCCGATGAACACGGCTGCGATAGCGTCCAGTTCCCAGCCGACGCCGTCGAACGGACCGGACGCGGTGGAGCGGCCAACGAAGATCATGCCTGCCAGGCCGGCAAGGACCGACATGTTGAGCATGACCATGAAGTTGACCTTCTTGGACTGCACACCGGACAGTTCGGCTGCGTGGCGGTTACCACCCACGGCGTAGACGTGGCGGCCCAGGACGGTCTTGTCAGCCACAAAGCCGTAGAACAGGACCAGGACGGCCAGGATCAGGCCAGGGATCGGGAAGGAGGTGCCGGGGCGCCCTGTGGCGAAGAGGTACGTGGCGTAGAGGATAGCGCCGCAGATCAGGACCAGCTTTGTCACTTCAACCCAGAGTTCGGGAACGTCGGCGCCCAGGGCTTTGTTGGCTGCACGGGCCCGGAGGGACATGGCCACCACGAACGCCGCGGCCAGTATGCCGATCAGGAGGGTCAGGTTGTTGAAGCCGGTATTGGGGCCGATTTCCGGAAGGTAGCCCGATCCAAGGTACTGGAAGTCGTTGGGAACCGGGATGGTGTTGGACTTGCCAACGAACTGGTTGAAGCCCCGGAAGAGCAGCATGCCCGCCAGCGTGACGATGAAGGCAGGAATGCCCACATACGCAGTCCAGAAGCCTTGCCAGGCGCCGATCAGGGCTCCCAGCGCCAGGCCGAAGAGGACACCCATGTACCAGGGAATGCCCCAGTCGCGGATGGCGAGGGCCACGGAGACACCGACGAAGGCTGCCACGGATCCAACTGAGAGGTCGATGTGTCCGGCGATGATCACCAGGACCATGCCGATGGCGAGGATCAGGATGTAGGAGTTGCCGTTGAACAGGTTGATCACGTTGCCGGGGGTCAGTGTGCGGCCCTCGGTGAAGATCTGGAAGAAGACGATAAGTGCCACCAGGGCGAAAATCATGCCGAACTGGCGGGTATTGCCACCAAATAGCTTCTTGAGCGCGTTCATTGTTTTGGTCCTTGAGTCAGGAAGGGGCGTTTCTTGGCCACTGGGTCAGGCTGCTGTCTTGCGGTTGGAAGTCATGAGTTTCATCAGGCTCTCCTGGCTGGCTTCGTCCTTGTTCAGCACGCCGGTGATGGAACCTTCAAAAATTGTGTAGATGCGGTCGGACAGGCCCAGGAGTTCGGGAAGCTCCGAGGAGATGACAATCACTCCTTTGCCCTGGTTGGCCAGGCGCTGGATGATGCCGTAGATCTCGTACTTGGCTCCAACGTCAATGCCTCGGGTCGGTTCGTCCAGGATCAGGAGGTCCGGGTCCGTGAACATCCACTTGGCCAGCACTACTTTTTGCTGGTTGCCGCCGGAGAGTTTGGCTACGCCTTCCTCAACCGATGGGGTCTTGGTCCGCAGCGACTTGCGGTACTCCTCGGCCACCTGGAATTCCTTGCGGTCATCCACTACCGAGTATTTGCTGATCTTGTCCAGCGCTGCAGCGACCGTGGTGGTCTTGATGTCATCCAGCAGGTTCAAGCCCAGGGACTTACGGTCTTCGGTCACATAGCCGAGTCCGGCGTCGATGGCCTGGCGGACCGTGCGGAGGTTGACCCGCTTGCCGTCCTTGTAGACCTCGCCGGAAATGAACCGGCCGTAGGAGTGGCCGAACAAGGAACGGGCCAGCTCCGTGCGGCCGGCGCCCATGAGGCCCGCGAAGCCAACGATCTCCCCGCGTCGGACAAAGAAGTTGGAGCCCTTGCAGATCAGTCGGTCCTGGATGGCAGGGTGGCCCACCGTCCAGTCCTTGACCTCGAAGAAGACCTCGCCGACCTTCGGTTCGTGATCCGGGAAGCGGGACTCGAGCGTCCGGCCCACCATGCCCTTGATGATGCGGTCCTCGTCCACGCCGTCGCGCTTGACGTTGAGCGTTTCGATGGACTTGCCGTCCCGGATGATGGTGATCTCGTCGGCGATCTGCTCAATCTCGTTGAGCTTGTGGGAGATGATGATGGACGTGATGCCGCGGCCCTTGAGGCCGAGGATCAGGTCAAGCAGGTGCTGGGAGTCCGATTCGTTCAGTGCTGCCGTGGGCTCGTCCAGGATCAGCAGCTTCACGGACTTGTTCAGAGCTTTGGCGATTTCCACCAGCTGCTGCTTTCCGACGCCGATTTCCTTGATGGGGGTGTCCGGGTCTTCCCGGAGGCCCACCCGGGCCAGCAGTTCGAGGGAACGCTTACGGGCCTCAGCCCAGTCAATGACGCCCCACTTTGTGGGTTCGTTGCCCAGGAAGATGTTCTCCATGATGGAAAGTTCCGGGATCAGCGCCAGTTCCTGGTGGATGATCACGATGCCCGCTGCTTCACTCGCGCGGATGTCCTTGAACTGTTGCGTTTCGGCCTGGTACACGATGTCGCCGGTGTAGCTGCCGTAGGGGTAAACCCCGGACAGGACCTTCATCAGCGTGGATTTGCCTGCACCGTTCTCGCCACAAATTGCGTGGATCTCGCCGGCCATAACGCGCAGGCTTACGTTCGACAAGGCTTTCACTCCAGGGAATTCCTTGGTGATGGAGCGCATCTCCAACAGGATGGGCTCGCCTTGCGTGTCGAGGGATGTCATCAGCCCTTACGCCTCCAATGCATGACTTCGTTGTCGGCTCCGCAAGCGGCGGAGCTGTCTGATGAAAAAGTAAACTGGATCACCTATCTTGTCGTCAAGACTTGAACGCATGATCCAGCTAACGATTTCGTTACCTACCGGTAATACCTGCGTGTTGGAACACCAGTGCGGCGGCCCCGAGTGCCTCCGCGCGGGCACCAAGTGATGACATCGCCAAGTGTGTCGTCTCACCGACCACCGGCACGGCATGGCGCACCAAGCCTCTTCGGATGGGGTCCAGAAGGAGGTCTCCGAGCCCTGCCAGCGGGCCGCCTACGACGATCACCTCGGGGTTGATCAGGTTGGAAACGTTACCCAGGGCGCGACCGACAGCCAGGCCGGCGTCGTCAACTACGCGCTGGGTCGCCGAGTCTCCGGCGAGGCAATTGCGGACGATGTCCAGGGGCGTCAACAGGGTGTCCTGACCGCGCCCCAGCAACTCGATCATGGTGGTGGTGGACGCTATCGTTTCGAGGCAACCCCTGTTGCCGCAGCGGCACACCAGGCCGTGTTCGTGGATGGTGGCGTGGCCGATTTCCCCGGTGATGCCCACGTTGCCGTAGTAGGGGAAGCCATTGAGGATCAGGCCCGCGCCGATGCCGGATCCGATTTTGAGGAACATGAGATTGGAGACGCCGCTGTGTGGACCCCACGTCACTTCGGACAAGGCGCCCAGATTGGCGTCGTTGTCAACAAAGACGGGGCAATTCAGGGCCTCTTCCAAGCGGTGGAGGATGTCGATGCCCACCCACTCGGGCAGGATGGCGCCCTGTGCCACGGTGCCCGATCTGCGGTCAATCGGCCCTGGAATGCCAGCCCCTGCACCCACTACGGCTGTGCGGTCTATGCCGTTTTCCTGGAGCAGTTTTTCGAGCAGCCGTACCGCTGCGGCTATTCCTTCTTCTGCCTGGTGCCCCAGTGGCAACTCGATGTAATCCTCGGCAATGACGTGATAGCCCAGTGATGCCAGGACCACCCTCAGGTGGCGGCGTCCAAAGTCGATTCCGACGGCGACGGCACCGTTGCTGTTCAGCCGCACGTTGGTTGCCCGCCGGCCGGAGCTCGTGGTCGGCTCAGTGGAGACCAGGCCGGCGTCCTGCATGATTTTGACGATGTTGGAGATCGTGGCCGTGGAGAGCCCGGTCTGCCGCGAAAGCTCTGCCTGCGTGGAGGGCCCGCTCAGCAGGCATTCGATGATGCGTTGCTGATTCAGGTGGCGGAGCGCGGATTGCGAGCCGGGTTTTCTTGGATGGCTCTTCGTTGAGCGCTGCGTAGCGGGCATGACAAGAAGATTGCCCCAGAAAACATGTTGCAGTCAAGAAGTGAACACAGCGAGTCAAGCTTTACCGAGATACTCCAACGCAAAGATGACTCCCAAGTACCCCTTGCGAGGCCCGCTATGCGCCCTATCGCCAACTTTTTCGACGCAAAGCGGGCCGCGCAAGAACGGGAGGCGTGCAATGCGTCCCGGGTTCGCCGCCTGCAGGTCCAATTGCATCGCCGCATCCAATTGAGCGAAGCCTAGGCTTGAAGCAAGAAGATGTCCCATGCCTTTGATCGGATGGGATCCGGCGAAACAAGGTGGTACTGATGCTGCTAGCAATCCTGCAGGCGAACGCCTCCGTTATGGACGTGGACGCCAACCTGGGCACTATCGAGGACGCAGCGCAGCGTGCCTCCAACGCGGGGGCCGGCCTGCTGCTCACCCCGGAGCTCTTCCCGGTTGGCTATGCTCCATTGCGCCTCCACGCGGAGTTGGAGCCCGCAACCCTCCCGTCGATCCGGGAACGCCTTGCCAGCATCGCCCGCACGCACGGGATTGGCTTGGTCTACAGCCTTCCGGCCCCGGCGCAGGTACAGCGTCAGGACACGCACGACGCCGCCGCGCGGCCACTGCCCGCCGATCACGCCTGGCATATCACGGCTACTTTGTTGGACGCCGCGGGTACTGAGGTTCTCAACTATGCCAAGGTCCACCTTTTCGGTCCCGAAGAGCACAAAGCGTTCGTCGGCGCTGAAGAACCTCCCGCCGTCGTGGATTTCAACGGAATCCGCACGTCGATGCTGATCTGCTACGACGTCGAGTTCCCCGAGGCCGTGCGCGCCGCGGCCACCCGCGGTGCCGAACTCCTGCTGGTTCCAACAGCACTCTCGGCAGGATTCGACAATGTGCCACAGGTGCTGATTCGCGCCCGGGCCCTGGAGAGCCAGTTGAATGTGGCCTACGCCAACCACTCGGGGCATGAGGACGTGTACAACTTCCTGGGCGGCAGCGTGGTGGCAGGTCCGGATGGCTCGTTGCTGGCTGCGGCTGGGGAAGGTGCTGCTTTGTTGTTCGCGGAGGTCGGCACGGAGACGGTGAAAGCCGCCCGCGACGAAGTACCGTACCTGCGTGAGCGCAGGCCGGAACTGTACCGGGAGTGGGCGAACTAGGCAAAGGCAGGGCTAGGGGTCCACCTGAAGCAACTGTACTTGCCCCCGCCATGTGAGGAGGCCCTTGACCAGGCTTCTGCCGTCGCCAAACAGTGGCAACAAGAATATGGCGTGAAGGAAGAACCACCAGTGAAGCGCATAGTCAGGCAGCAGCAAAGCAACCGGGACCCCTGCTAAGCACGCCGCCATGGGGCCGGCCAGTGCAATAAGCGCTGCCTGCCAGCCCACGAGCTTTCCCACGGGAATGACTGAGAATCTCAGCAGGGTGCTCGCAAAGATGACGTGGGTAATTCCCGAGGTCAGCTTGAGGCCGAGGACGTGGGAGCCCTCGTGAATCACAAAGCCGATCAGCAGGCAGGATGCGTGGACCAGCAGCCAGAGGGCCGGTTGCAGAACCCCGGGCATCCCCGCGACCGCGGTGACTGCGCAGACAGTGAAGCCGGCAACCACTGCGGCGGCGGGAACGCGGACGGCCCGAACAAGACTCTTGACGGCCACCATCACCTTGACGTCGTCTATGGGAACAGTGCTGAGCTTCACCGCTGCTGTGCTTGCAGCAGTTGCTTCTTGTGGAGCTTGAGCTTTTCAAGGACCAAAGTGACTGCCAAGCAGAAAACGAAGACGACGCCGAAGATGATCGCGATGGGCGCGCCGTCGGCAACCCCAATTTCCAGGGCCGTTGCACCGCTGGCTTGCTCGTGGGCCTCGAAGAAGATGGCACCGAAAAGCCCAAACTTTCTGACGCCCACGTCCATAGTGGAAAACATGGCCATGATGAATCCTGCCACCACCATTGCCATGGTGACCACAAATGAGACGGAAAATGCCGTGATAACTCTAAGAAGCCACTTCATGGCGTCGAATCCTTTCCATCCTCTGCATTCCGAGGATGCTGTACGTCACAACCAAGATGTTCAGAACTGAGTAAACTACTGCGCTTATCGCCGGTTCGAGATTGAATACGTTGAGGCCGAGTGCAATCGTCAAGATGACGATAATGGCCAGCACCGCACCGACCAGAACAGTGAATGGGTTTCCCTTTTCCGGCGGAAACGCAATGCCTATAAGGGTGGAGATAAGAATATTGCTGAGGCAGAATCCTGCTACGGGCAAACACGCAGAGAGTTCGATGCCTTGAGCAAGGCTGGCTGCGGTAACCGGAATCGCGACCGTAACCCAGAGGATCACCTGCGAGCCGAGGATGCTCGCGTAGTTCCTCCACGCGCTGACGTGCAGCGCTGACATGCGCCGCAATGGTTCAGAATTTACGTAGGCGTATACGCCCTGAAATGTAATGAGCGCCAAAACATAGGGTGGAATGACAATGTGCTGCAGCCATGCAAACAGCGAAAATGCAAAGACGAAGATGACGGCAACGAGCGTTTCAAAGCTGCGGAACAGCACCAGCGTATAGGCCCCCAGCCTCCACATGGCAATTTTGGAAGGAAGCAAGATGATGAAGCGGCGAACGGGGACGTATGCTCTGGGAGCAGCGGCTACGATGCCGGCAATAATGGCCACGGAGGCCGCGCCAAAGCTCAGTACTGCGAGCCACAATCCGAAGTTCTTTTCCAGTGTGGGGTACACCAACAGCGGCGAACTGTAGTCACGCCCCTCGATGAAACTCTCGGCAATCACCGCAGTCTGCTCATTCGTATACGGGAACAGGACTGAGAGGCCCATCGCCAGGACAATCGGTACCAGTAGTCCTCGGAGCCGTGCCAGCCGCATCATGAGGAGGCTGCGTTCCAACAGATAGTAGGCCAGGCTGAGGAGGAGATAAACAGACGCTACGGGAAGCCAAATGGACACCACAATCTTCGTGATGAAATCGGGGCCCTCGAGAAGCACGGTTGAGATCGAGAATGCACCGAAAACGAAAACCGTCATCACTGCCACTACCGATGCCTCGAACAAAGCGAAGGCAAGCGTTCGTTCCTTGTTGGTGGCAGGAAGGTTGAAGGACAACTTTAGAAGTTCATCCGCCTTCAAGAAGAGGACCCGTATCAGCGTGTACGCAATGAGGACCCAAAAACCCACCGAAACGTTGGCGATTGCGAGGACGGGCTCGAACAAATCAGTTCCGTCAAGATACTGCCGCATCACCGTGTAACTGAGAACATTGAATCCTGCAAATCCGAGCAGCACTATGAAAGCGCCAGCGATTCGCATAGTTCTCGAGGCCAGGAGTCCCCGTCCCAGGACGCGCCGGAGAATGAATGTCCAAAACAGTCGAAACAACAGGACGATGCTCTCGAGCCGCATCTACTCGGCTCCCATGGACTGGATGTACTCGGATGCAAGGGCCGAGAGGTTGCCATAGTCCTTATTGACTGAACCCAGATCCCCTTGGAAGACCAGGGCGCCTTGGATGAGGACAGCAACGTCATCGGCCACATTCTCAAGGACATTGAAGTCATGGCTGCACAAGAGTACCGAGCGCCCATCGCTGGCGAGATTCCGGACGTCTCTTTCGAAGATCTTCACTGATTCGATGTCTACTCCATTGAGTGTCTCGTCGATAACAGTGAGACGACGTTCCAGCATGAATGCGGCAATGAGCTGGAGTTTCTTGCGCATTCCATGGGAGTAGTCCTCGATGAGGTCACGGTGGCGGCCACTCATTGAGTAGCGGTCAAAGTGATGATCAAGGACCTTCAGATCGAGTGGTTCAGCGTAGAGACCATGCATGAATCGAATGTATTCTTCACCGGTTAGGAACTCGGGCAGATAATCATTGCTCGAGAGGTATATTGCAGACATTTTCGCACTGCGACTGGAATTCCGGTGTCCATCGATGTGGACGCTGCCACCCTGCATTTGCAGAAGGTCCAGAATCACCTTTATGAGGGTTGACTTGCCTGATCCGTTGGGACCGATAAGACCCATGATTCTGTTTCCGGAAATGCTGAGTGAGACGTCATGCAGGACTTGCTTCTGAAAGTTGTACGCGTAGTCGATGTGGTCGACAGTAAGGGGCATTGGGCTTGGCTCCATGATCTGGCTGTGGTGGCATCGCACGAGGATGCCACCACAGCGGTTATCTGACGACTAGACGCACTCCACCCAGACCGAAACGCCCCACTGGCTCCAACTCCAGTTGCCGACGAACCGTCCGCGGCCGGATGTCAGGCACCAGATCGCCATGGCACCAAGAATCGCGAATGCGAGGACCATAAGAACAGCGAGCAGAACGAGGAACCAGCCGTCGTAGCGGAGGACCATGTCGTCGATTTTGCTCCTGATTGCGGCCACGGTGCTGGTGGCCTGTACTGCTGTTGTAGCGAGCATATTTCCCCCTCGGAAATGATGATCTGTACGGCGCCGATGACTTTCGGCACCCACGAGGAGGCTAGGCGCCTTGAGCAGCACCTAGTCGCGCAGTGGCCGGACTAGGTGCCGAAAAGGGGCAAAAATGAGTGGTGAAAAGGGCTTGCACAGATGAATCAGGATTCCTCTAGGTGGTGCCCACGAGGTCAGCCATCACCAACTCATCCACGTACTGCAGCGCTATCCACAGCTCAGCCCGGACCTGTGCCTGGTTGAGGTCCATGTCCAGGAGTTCGCCCAGCACGCCGATCTGCCGCCGGACGCTGTTGCGGTGCAGGCCGAGGAGTTTGGCCGACGCGTCCCAGCTGCCGTTTTCGCTGAGCCATCCCCGCAGGACGGACAAAAGTGGATCCCTCCGATCCGGCTCGAGCGCCAGTATCGGTGCAAGCAGGCGCTCAGCAAGGATGGACCCCGCCTCCCGGCCCAGCAATCCGGTCACGGACCAGGTCACTTCATCGACCCGGGCGCTCACACCGCTGGAGACCACGCGGCTTCGCAAGGAACTGGCCCGCTGATAGGCCGCTGATAGTCCATGAAGCTCGGTGGGCTCCCCAATGACCAAGCGCCAGCCGAGCTTTTCGACGTCGGCCAACAGGGAATCGTCCACCTTCAGGCGGGTAATTGCGGCGAAACCGTACTCGGTGATCTCTACCAGCTTGGTATCGAAAAGCCGGCGCCACTGGAGAACTTCGCGCACGGGGCCATCGTCCACCGCCCCGTCCACCCTGACCCCCTGAACCACCCGCATCTGGGCAGACCGGGTTGACGAAAGGCTCTGTGCCAGTAAATCCTTCAATCCGTTGAGGTGTTTCGTTCCGCCAGACACCAGCGACTCCGGATGCAGCAACATCGCCGTGGCCAGTTGGCTGGGAGCAAGGGAGCCGCTGGTCCGCTGCCGGACAAGCAATTCAAGCAACCCCACGGCCGCCTGGACCACGTTGTTCTGCGCGGGAGAGAGCGGCGCATCCGAGCCAAGGATCAACGCACCCAGATTGGCGTCTTTGGTGCTGCGGAGCGGGTGTCCGAACACCAGCGCAGATCCGGGTTGTTCAAAGCCGTCCATCTCCACGCGCGGACCGCTGCCGGACAGCAAACGCTCAAGCATGGGTGCCAGCAATGAATGTTCGACGCCGGTGCTGCCTCCGGCATTGTGCCCACGGGCGCGGACCCGCCCGTCAGCCCCCACCAGGAGCGCCCACACAGGCACGCGCTGGACAAGGGCGGCCAGCAGTTCGTGTTCGGGCCTGGGGGAGAGTACCGCGCGCATGAGTTGGCGGTTGGTCTCGGCCAGCTGCCGGAAAACCCGGGCGTTGTCCGACTCCAACAGCTGCGAGAATTCAAGGCCGATCGCCGCGAAAGGCACCGATTCCGGGACCTCGAACAAGGTGAGGTTGTGCGTGCGGCATGCTTCGATCAGGGCGTCGGGAACGGCGTCGAAATAGGGCCTTATGCCGAAGCCGAGCGCGGCCACCTTCGCATCCACCAGCCGCCGGACGTAGGCATCCACCTTGGCCGCCGAGCCACCCTTCCCAAGGAAAGGCAGCCCGGCCGTGAGAAGGAACTCGCCCTCCGGCAAGTAGGGAGTGGGGTCTTCCAGCTCACTGGGTTCCACCCACCTCAGCAACGACGCGCCGCTGCCGCCGTCGTGAAGCAGGGTCAACTCCGGCGGCAGCTGCTCAACGAACTGTTCGAGCGTAACGAAACTGAGGCGGGCGGTGGCGGGCTCAGGCGACATTGCCCTGCCCGGCGGGGGCCGGCTCCTGGTAGTCGGGGCATTCGTAAGCGCTGGTGGAGTAGGCGCGGGGGAGTCGTGGCGCTATCCGGTTGATGATTTCGTCACCGTGGCTGCCGATCGCGGCGCCCCAGTCGTCGGCGCTCGCCGCCCCTGTGGAGGGATCACCGAAGAGCACAGCGGTGTCGCCCACGGCAATTCCGGAGGCGTCGGGTCCAAGGTCCACCATGAACTGGTCCATGCAGACTTTGCCGATCACGGGGACGCTGCGGCCTGCGATGTTCACTACGGAGCGGCCGCTGATGCCCTTGGGAATGCCGTCCGCATAGCCCAGCGGGATTAGTCCGAGGTACCTGGGTTCGTACGTAATGGCCTGGTGTTCGTAGCTCACGCCTGTGCCTGCGGGCACCTTTTTGACCATCACCAGCGGCGCCGTGACGCTGAGCGCCGGGCGCAGGCCGAAATCCGCAGGGTCCAAGTGGTCGGCCGGAGCCAGGCCATAGATTGCCAGCCCGGCGCGGACCATGTCGAAGTGGAATTCGGGGCGGTCGAGGATATTTGCGGAGCTCGAAACATGCCGGAGCTCTGGTGTCAGTCCGGCCTCACGGGCCTCACGAACGGCGTCCTCGAACTCTGCAACGGCGGCGGCGTTGCCCGGGTGCGCGGGGACATCGGCCCAGGCGAGGTGGGTCCAAAGGCCCCGGACGCGCAGGGTACCGTCGAGCTCCGCTTGCCGTGCCTGCGCCACGAGTTCCGGCCAGTCTTCCTTGCGGGCGCCGCCGCGGCTAAGACCGCTGTCCAGTTCGAGGTGCACGACGGCGGGACGGCCAAGGCGCGCCGCGATGCCTGCCAGCACCTCGAGTTGGCCAACGCTCCCGAGGGAGACATCGATGTCGTTTTCCAGTGCTTCCAGAATCGTCGCGCTTGTCTGGGATGCCAGATAGAGCCACGAGAGAATCGGCAGCGTTATACCCGCCTTGCGGAGGGCGATGGCTTCCGAGAGCTGGGCAGTGCCTAGCCAATCCGCCCCCGCATCGGCTGCGGTTTTGGCAACTTCGACCAGGCCATGGCCGTAGGCGTTGCCCTTGACGACTGCCATGAAGAACGGCGCTTCGGTGCGCTGTTTCAGGGCTTTGACATTGTCTGAAATAGCAGACAGGTCAACGGTGACTTGTCCGGAGAGGACCGCCGAGGCGGCCTCTTGATAGTGTGCATTACGTCTCATGGTTGAACACTATAGGTCATTTTGCACCGTGGTGAGAGATGGCTCACATGCCAGTCTTGTGGAGGGGAAATCGAAAACTACTTTGAAGGGACGTCAAGGGTGACTGTGCCTGTGAACACCAAAAACACGGCGGCGGTGAGTGCTGCCAGGCTGGGCCTGGGAGCCCAGTTACTGCGTCGGAAGCCCATTGGGCAAATGGTCAGCGAGTCGGGCAGCGGAGAAGGCGGCACACCGCTTGTGCGCAGCTTCGGCGTGCTGCAGCTGACCATGATCAGCGTCGGCGCCACCCTGGGCACCGGCATCCTCGTCATCCTGGGCGAATCCGTTCCGCTGGCGGGTCCGGCGATCTGGATCTCCTTTGTCATCGCCGGGCTGGCCGCGCTCCTGTCCGCTGTGTCCTACGCCGAAATGGCCGGGCTTGTTCCGGTGGCCGGATCCAGTTACTCCTACTCCTACGCCACCATGGGCGAAGGGATGGCGTGGATCTGTGGCTGGTGCCTCGTGCTCGAATACGCGGTTTCCGTGGCAGCAGTCGCCGTCGGGGCCGGACAATACGTCAACGAGACCCTGGCTGCCTTCGGGCAATTCCTCCCCGACGCGTTATCGCAACCACCGGGTGACGGGGGCCTGGTCAACGTACCCGCCGTGGTGATCGTGGTCTTCGCCATGATTCTCCTGGTCAGGGGTGCCCGTGAGAGCGCCTGGATCAACACCGCCATCGTCATCGTCAAGGTGGGCATCCTGGTCTTCTTCTGCGCAGTGGCCTTTACGGCTTTCAACGCGGGTAACTTCGAGCCACTCCTGCCCATGGGTGCCGCCGGCGTTTCCGCGGCCGCATCAAGCGTGTTCTTCTCCTACATCGGCTTCGACGCCGCCTCCACCGCGGGTGAAGAGGCCAAGAACCCCAAGCGCGACCTGCCCCGGGCCATCATGCTCTCCATGGTGATCGTCACCACCATCTACGTCCTGGTCGCAGTGGCGGCCATCGGTGCCCGTCCCTGGGGATGGTTCGACGGGACCGAAGCGGCCCTGGTGCAGATCCTGCACGAGATCACCGGCCAGCCCTGGATCGCCCTGGTGTTTTCCGTCGGCGCTGTGCTTGCGATCGCCAGCATCGTGTTGACGGTTCTCTACGGACAAACCCGCATCATGATGTCCATGTCCCGCGACGGCATGGTGCCCAAAATCTTCGGCCGCGTCTCCCGCCGAACCGGCACTCCGGTGGCCGGGACGCTCATCATTGGTATCGCCGTCGCCCTCACGGCCGGTTTGGTGCCGCTCGGTGCGCTCGCCGACGCCACCAGCATCGGCACCCTATTCGCCTTCGCTTTGGTGAACATCGCGGTGATTTACCTCCGGCGTAACCGACCTGACCTGGAGCGCAGCTTCCGGGTTCCCCTGTACCCGATCACGCCGATCCTGGGCGCCCTGATGTGTGGCTACTTGATGATCAACCTCGGCGCCGACACCTGGATTACCTTTGCGGTGTGGATGCTGGTGGGCATCGCCATCTACTTCGGCTATGGACGCCGGAACTCCAAGGTAGCCGCGCTCAGCGAGCAGGACTACCGTGAACTGACAACCAGGGCCATGGGCCCGGAACCTGTGAAAGCAGCAAAGCCATGACCATCGCTACCGAACTCCCACTCGCAGACGCGGCCGCTCCCGCTTCGGGCCCCGCGGAGGCCCCCATCACCATGCTCAACCCGGATTTCCCCTTCAGCTACGACCACTACCTGGCCAACCCGGCCGGACTGGGGGCGGTCCCGGAGGAGAAGTACGGGACCGAGGTCGCCGTTATCGGTGCCGGGCTCTCCGGACTCGTCACTGCCTACGAACTCATGAAGCTCGGCCTCAAGCCGGTCATTTACGAAGCCGACCAGATCGGCGGCCGGCTCCGGACAGCCAGCTTCCCCTCCGCCCCAGGCGTTGTGGCTGACCTCGGCGGCATGCGCTTCCCCGTTTCCGGCAAGGCCTTCTACCACTATGTGGACCTGCTGGGCCTGGACACGAACGATTTCCCCAACCCCATGGCTCCGGCAACGTCCAGCACCGTGATCGAACTCGCGGGCAAGAAGCACTACGCCACCACTGCCGATGAGTTGCCGGAGTTCTTCCGCGAGGTCGCAGACGCCTGGAAAGCCGCGATCAACGACGGTGCCGCTTTTGCTGAAATGCAAGAGGCCATCAAAGCGCGCGACACCAAGCGGATCAAGGAACTGTGGAACGCCCTCCTTCCCGAGCTGGATGAACAAACCTTCTACGGCTTCATCGCAGCCAGCAAGTCGTTCAAGGAAGCCGGGTTCGCGCACCGCGAGGCTTTCGGCCAGGTAGGTTTCGGCACTGGTGGCTGGGATACCGACTTCCCCAACTCCATCCTTGAGATCCTGCGCGTCGTGTACACCGACGCCGATGACCAGCACCGCTCCATCGTGGGTGGAGCGCAAAGGCTCCCTGAGGCACTCTGGAACCACGCGCCGTCGGGCATTATGCACTGGCCGGAAGGCACCTCGTTGGCCTCGCTGCACTCAGGTTCACCCCGCGGAGCGGTGGACAACATCCGCCGTGCTGACAACGGCGACCTCGTGGTCCGGGAAAACTGGGGGCGCGAAGCCAGCTACCAGGCCGTGGTGACCACCTGCCAGTCCTGGCTGCTGTCCACCCGCATCCACACCGAAGAAGCCCTTTTCCCCGCTGAGATGTGGACCGCGATCGAGCGTTCCCACTACATGCAGTCGTCCAAGACTTTCGTGATGGTGGACCGGCCGTTCTGGAAGGACATCGACCCGGAGACCGGGCGCGAAGTCCTTTCCATGACGCTCACCGACCGTCTCAACCGGGCAACGTACTTGCTCGACGACGGCCCTGACAAGCCCGCCGTCATCCTCCTGTCCTATACCTGGAACGACGACGCCCTGAAGTGGCTCGCGCTCACCGCGGAGGAGCGGGTGAAGCTGATGCTGCACTCGCTGGAGCAGATCTACCCGGGCGTAGACATCGCCGGCCACATCGTGGGCCAGCCGATTACGGTGTCCTGGGAAGCTGACCCGAACTTTATGGGTGCCTTCAAAGCGAACTTGCCGGGGCATTACCGTTACCAGCAGCGGCTGTTCACGCACTTCAAGCAGGACAAGCTGCCCCAGGACCAGCGCGGCATCTTCCTGGCCGGCGACGACGTGTCCTTCACTGCGGGCTGGGCCGAAGGCGCTGTGACCACGGGCCTGAATGCCGTGTGGGGCGTAGTGAACCACCTGGGTGGATCCTCGGCTGCGGGGAACCCCGGTCCGGGCGACCTGCTGGACGAGCTCGGCCCGATTTCGCTGGACTAATCCTCACCTATGCGTTGCGAGGCCCGCTCTGCGCACTACATCCTCAGGTTGGGGCGCAGAGCGGGCCTCGCATTCCGCACTTAAGAGGCGTGCATCTCCCTGTGCGCGGCGGCCAGTTCCTTGTAGTGGGCGGCGTTGTGTTTCACGCCTTCGAATTCCTCGTCCGTGAGCTCACGGCGGACCTTCGCGGGGACACCGGCTACCAGCGACCGCGGCGGGATGACCGTGCCCTCAAGGACCACTGCGCCTGCAGCAATGAGCGAGCCCGTGCCGATCACGGCGCCGTTGAGGATGGTAGCGCTCATGCCGATGAGGCAGTCGTCCTCCACAGTGCATCCGTGGACTACGGCGCTGTGCCCCACGGAGACGCGCTCGCCAACCGTGCAAGGGAAGCCGGGATCTGCGTGCAGGACCACGTTGTCCTGGAGATTGGATCCCGCACCAACCTTGATGGCGGCGGTGTCGGCCCGGACGGAGACACCGTAGAAGGCGCTGGAGTCCTGGGCCAGCGTCGCCTTTCCGATGATTGATGCCGTCGGTGCCACGAAGGCGGTTTCATGAATGGCCGGGGTGTCCCCGGCAAAAGTGTAAGAGGGAGCCATGTGCCCCAGCATATTCCCAACTAGGTAACAGCAAACGTCGCTATGAAGGGCCAGTGGAACGTTTGCTGTTACCCAGTTGGGTGCACAGGTTAGTTGAACACCACGGTGCGGGTGCCATCCAGCAGCACCCGGTGTTCGGCGTGCCACTGGACAGCCTGTGCCAGGGTGCGGCCTTCGACGTCGCGACCCATCTGGACGAACTGGGCAGCCGTGCGGGCGTGGTCCACCCGAATGACTTCCTGCTCGATGATCGGGCCCTCGTCCAGGTCCGCGGTCACATAGTGTGCCGTGGCGCCGATGATCTTCACGCCGCGGGCGTGCGCCTGGTGGTACGGCTTGGCCCCCTTGAAGGAGGGGAGGAACGAGTGGTGGATGTTGATGGCCTTGCCGTTCAACTCCGTGCAGAGATCGTTGGAGAGAACCTGCATGTAGCGCGCCAGGACGGTGAGCTCAACGTCGTGCTCGGCAATGAGTTTCAGGAGCTCTGCCTCGGCCTGCGGCTTGGTTTCAGGAGTGACGGGGATGTGGTGGAACGGGATGCCGTAGAACTCGGCCAGGGGCTCCAGGTCCCGGTGATTGGACACAATTGCCGGAACCTCGATGGCCAAGGTGCCTGCCCTCTGCTGGAACAGGAGATCGTTGAGGCAGTGGGCATCCTTGGAACAGAGGATGATGGTGCGCACCTTTTCGCCGACAGGGTTGATTTGCCACGTCATGCCGAAGGTTTCGGCGACAGGCCGCAGCGCCGCCGTCAGCTCCGCCTGGGTGCTCGACGTCGTTGCCTCCACGCGCATGAAGAAGTTGCCTGTGGTGGGGCTTCCGTACTGTTGCGAATCAGCGATGTTGCACCCGGCAGCAAGGAGGGCGCCGGCAACAGCGTGCACGATGCCGGGGCGGTCGGGGCAGGAAAGGGTCACAACAAAAGCGGTGGAGTCAGTCACACGGACAAGCCTACCGGTGCTGCCTTGTTGTACTGTTAACGGGTCGCAACTGGCGTTGGGTGGACTACCACCAGGGAGCGGCAATCACGAAGACCACGGATCGTACGCCTGGGCCGAGGGTCATGTCTTACCGTCGCACGCACGTGACCGATGCCTCCCGTCATTAACGGGACGCGGGAATGCTGCTGCCGGTAGCCTGACCTGTAGCACCACCCGTTGCCTAGCCAGGAGATCTCCGTGACTACCACCACTTCAGCGTCTGTCAGCAACCAGTCGCTCGCCGAACTCGATCCCGAGATCGCAGCAGTCCTTAACCAGGAGCTTGGCCGCCAGCGCGGCACCCTGGAAATGATCGCTTCCGAAAACTTCGCCCCCCGCGCTGTGATGGAAGCGCAAGGCTCCGTCCTGACCAATAAGTACGCCGAGGGTTATCCGGGCAAGCGCTACTACGGCGGTTGTGAATACGTCGACGTCGCTGAGCAGCTTGCCATCGACCGCGTCAAGGCTCTGTTCGGCGCCGAGTACGCCAACGTCCAGCCGCACTCCGGTGCACAGGCCAACGCTGCAGCACTGTCCGCCATGATCACCCCGGGCGACAAGATCCTTGGCCTGTCCCTGGCCCACGGTGGCCACCTGACCCACGGCATGAAGCTGAACTTCTCCGGCAAGCTCTACAACGTAGCCGCCTACCAGGTCGAAGAAGACAACTTCCGCATCGACATGGACAAGCTCCGCGAGCAGGCCATCGCCGAGAAGCCGCAGGTCATCATCGCCGGCTGGTCCGCGTACCCCCGCCACCTCGACTTCGCCGCCTTCCGCTCCATTGCGGACGAAGTTGGCGCCCTGCTCTGGACCGACATGGCCCACTTCGCCGGCCTGGTTGCAGCAGGCCTGCACCCGAGCCCGGTGCCGCACTCCGACGTCGTCACCTCCACCGTGCACAAGACCCTCGCGGGCCCGCGTTCCGGTGTGATCCTGGCCAAGGAGCAGTACGGCAAGAAGATCAACTCCAACGTCTTCCCGGGGCAGCAGGGCGGCCCGCTGATGCACGTCATCGCGGCCAAGGCTGTTGCCTTCAAGATCGCCGGCAGCGAAGAGTTCAAGGAGCGCCAGGAGCGTGTCCTTGAAGGTGCCAAGATCATCGCCGACCGCCTGAACCAGTCCGACGTCGCCGATGCCGGCGTCTCGGTCCTCACCGGCGGCACCGATGTCCACCTGGTCCTGGTTGACCTGCGCAACTCGCAGCTGGACGGCCAGCAGGCCGAAGACCTCCTGCACTCGGTGGGCATCACCGTGAACCGCAACGCTGTTCCGTTCGACCCCCGCCCGCCGATGGTCACCTCGGGCCTGCGCATCGGTACGCCTGCCCTGGCTACCCGCGGGTTCGGCGCCACCGAGTTCACCGAGGTCGCCGAGATCATCGCCACCGCGCTGAAGTCCGGCTCCGCCACCGACGTCGAAAGCCTCCAGGCCCGCGTCGACAAGCTGGCCGCCGACTTCCCGCTGTACCCGCAGCACGAGCAGTGGTAACCAGCCCTCCCAAGGCTGAAAACGCATTACCCGGGCGTTGAACCGGAGCCAACGGGATCCGCCGCCACATCACCGGCGGCGGGTCCCGTTGGCATGAGCCTCCCACCAGAAAGAGCAGATGGAATGACACAGTCCACCGCACAGATCCTTGACGGCAAGGCCACCGCCGCAGCCATCAAGGCAGAACTGACCGAACGCGTTTCCGTCCTGGCCGGCAAAGGCATCGTCCCGGGCCTGGGTACCATCCTGGTGGGTTCAGACCCCGGCAGCACCTGGTACGTCGGCGGCAAGCACAAGGATTGCGCCGAGGTCGGCATCCAGTCCATCCGCCGCGACCTGCCCGAGGACATCACCCAGGAAGACCTGCTCAAGGTTGTCCAAGAGCTCAACGAGAACCCTGAATGCACGGGCTACATCGTCCAGCTTCCGCTGCCCAAGCACATCGACCAGGACGTCATCCTTGAAGCCATGGATCCGGACAAGGACGCCGATGGCCTGCACCCCATGAACCTTGGCCGTCTGGTGGCCAACGTGAACGGTGAGATGAAGTCGCCGCTGCCCTGCACGCCCAAGGGCTGTGTGGAGCTGCTTCGCCGCCACAACATCGAACTCAAGGGCAAGCGCGTCCTCGTGGTGGGCCGGGGCGTCACCATCGGCCGCCCCATCGGCTTGCTGCTGACCCGCAAGGAAGTCAACGCCACGGTGATCCTGGCCCACACCGGAACCGTGGACCTGCCCGCGGAACTGAAGCAGGCCGACGTCGTGATCGCTGCCGCCGGCGTGCCACACATGATCAAGGCCGGGGACCTCAAGCCGGGTGCCATCGTGCTCGACGTCGGTGTCAGCCGCGTGGACGACGGCAACGGCAAGGCTGTGGTCACCGGAGATGTTGACCCGGCTGCTGCCGACGTCGCCGCCTGGCTGTCCCCGAACCCGGGCGGCGTGGGTCCGATGACCCGCGCGATGCTGCTCGCAAACGTCGTGGAGAGCGCCGAGCGCCAGGCCGGCATCGCGTAGCTTTCTCCAAAACCCGGCAGGGCGCCTGCTCCCCACGGACCAGGCGCCCTGCGCTTTTAAGCCGTCATGTCCTGACAATCCGGAATCAGTTCGTCTTCGCTCCAAACACTTGCCGGTAGAGTGCTGCTGCTGCAACGGCTCCGGCTATAGGGGCGACGATGAACACCCAGAGCTGGCCCAGCGCCCAGCCCTCGCCGTACAAGGCGGTGGCGATGGAACGGGCCGGGTTCACTGAAGTGTTGGTCACCGGGATGCTGACCAGGTGGATCAGAGTGAGGCTCAGGCCAATGGCAAGAGCCGCGAACCCTGGTGCAGCACGCCGGTCCGTGACGCCGAGGATGACCAGAACGAAGACGGCGGTCAGCACGAATTCGATCACCAGTGCCGATACGAGCCCAAAGCCTCCGGGTGAGTGATCACCGAATCCATTGGAGGCGAAGCCGCCGGCCCGGGCGGTGGAGAAGAAGCCGTTGGGGCCTCCGGCGGCGATGGCGGCCAGGACGCTGGAGGCCGCCGCGCCGCCCACGATCTGGGCACCGATGTAGGCAGCGATGTCTTTGGCAGGAAACCGGCCCGCAACTGCCAGCCCGATGGTCACAGCCGGGTTGAAGTGCCCACCCGAGACGTGGCCGAACGCGTAGGCACCTGCCACGACGGTCAATCCGAAGGCCAGCGATACGCCGAGAAGGCCCACGCCCAACGTGTTTGCGGCATCCGGGAAGTTCGCTGCGAACAAGGCGGTCCCCACGCCACCAAGGACCAGGATGAAAGTACCAAGTGCCTCGGCTCCCAGCCTGGAAGCCGACGTCGGGCCGGCATCAGTATCGGTGGGACATGGGGTGGTTCGGGTAGTACGGCTGACCATGCTGGGCCTTTCACATGCTGGGTAGGGGGCGGGGTTGTCTCGAACGCCTACTGTTCAGGCGCCTCGTCCGACTCCGAAGTCTCGCCGGTCTCTCCCTTGACCTTTGCTACGTAGTCCGACGCTGCACCCTGTACCAGGTCAACCTGGCCGGCGAACTTGCCATCGGTCTTTTCGTCAAAGATGTATCCGGCCTTTTCGATGCCATCCTGAATGGCCTCTTCGTTGCCCTCGATGAGGTCCTTTGCCTTGCCCTGCAGATCATCAAAAAGTCCCATGGGGTTCTCCTGGCCATACGTTGTGGTTGCCGCGGAGCCGGTTCGCTCCACATATGGAGGGTCTGCCGAAACGCAGGTTCGTGACGCGGTTCAGCCCATCTTTTCCGAAGGATGCGGCGCGCGGAGAACTATATTCAATAAATTTGCGGAATAGATCTTTCACATCTTCCCCGGCGCTACTAGTCTGCTGAGGGTGCACAATGAAGCAATCCGCTCTGAAACCTCCCCGGAACCGTCGGAAACCAGCTTCGACATGAACCCACCCACAGTCATCAGCGCACTCAACCTCACCAAGGCGTACGGTGACCTCACCGCCGTCGACAACATCTCCTTCGACGTGCCGGCGGGGGAGTCCTTTGGCCTCCTGGGGCCCAACGGCGCCGGGAAGTCGACCACCATGAAAATGATCGGCGGCGTCTCCCAACGCACGTCCGGCTCGCTGAATATCATGGGCCTGGACCCGGAGACGCACGGGCCCGAGGTCCGTGCGCATCTGGGCGTCGTTCCACAGCAGGACAACCTGGACGAGGAACTGAAGGTCCGCGAGAACCTCATTGTCTATGGCCGGTACTTCGGGCTGCCCTTGAGCTACCTGCGGCCCAAAGCCGATGAGCTGCTGGAATTCGCCCAGCTGACGGACAAAGCAAACTCGAAGGTTGATGCGCTCTCCGGAGGCATGAAGCGACGGCTCACCATTGCCCGCTCGCTCATCAACGAGCCCCGCATCCTTCTCCTCGATGAACCCACCACCGGCCTTGATCCTCAAGCACGCCATATCCTGTGGGACCGGCTGTTCAGGCTCAAGGAAAGCGGAGTCACGCTCATCCTCACCACCCACTACATGGACGAGGCGGAGCAACTTTGCGACCGGCTCATCGTGGTGGACAAGGGCCGGATCATGGCCGAAGGCTCTCCGGCGGCATTGATCCGCGAACACTCCTCGCGCGAAGTACTCGAGCTCAGGTTCGGTTCCGAGCGGAACGCGACCATCGGCGTCGAACTTCAAGGCATCGGCGAGCGGCTGGAAACGCTGCCTGACCGCGTCCTTATCTACGCGCACGACGGCGAGGCGGCGCTGGAGCAGGTCACCGCGCGTGGGCTGCGGCCGCTGACCTCGCTGGTGCGCCGGTCCTCCCTGGAGGACGTGTTCCTGCGGCTGACCGGCAGGAGCCTCGTTGACTAAGGGGGACCGTTGACTGAGAAACCAATTACGACGCCGGCGCCTCCCTTGCGGGCACACTCGCCTGAGGTTTCGGCCGCGCGGGCGCGCCGCTGGGGTTCGTTCTACTACGCCGAACAAGTGCTCCGGGTCATGCGCAATTACGGGTGGTCCGTAATCCTGTACAGCGTCGGACAGCCCGTGGCATATCTGTTCGCCATGGGGGTCGGCCTGGCCAGTCTGGTGGACGCCAACAGTGTGGCTGCCTTCGGCGGGGTGAGTTACCTGGAGTTCGTGGCACCGGCGTTGCTGGTCTCCGCAGCGGTGATGACGGCGTCGGGAGAGTTTTCGTATCCCATAACCGACGGCTTCAAGTGGCGCCGGGTGTTTTATGGACCGCATGCCTCGCCGTTGACTCCGCAACAGATCGCCAGCGGGCACGTCATGGCCAGCACAGTGCGGTTCCTGCTGCAATCGGTGGTCTATTTCGCCGTGGTGGCCATGTTCGGTGCATCGCCGGGTCCGTGGGGGTGGGTCTCTGCGATTGTGGCGACGGTTGCTGCACTTTCCTTCGGATTGCCACTCATGGCCTACGCCGCGGGCATCACCCAGGACAAAGGTCAGTTCGCCTTGGTCCAGCGGTTCATCGTGATGCCCTTGTTCCTCTTCTCCGGGACGTTCTTCCCGCTGGATACCTTGCCGGTTGCGGTGCGTTGGATCGGCTGGATCTCCCCGGTGTGGCACGGGACGGAGCTGGGCAGGGTGTTCACCTACGGGATGGACGAGAATCCGCTGTTGACCATCACCCACGCGGTGTTCCTGGTGGCGGCCGCAGTAGTGGGCTGGGTACTGGTCCGCCGCCAATTCGTCAAAAGGATGGGCTCATGAGCGTCCTGACAGGGGGGCACAGCGCCACCGATCTTGCCCGGGAACGGAAGTTCGGTTCCCTGTACTCCCGCAACGCCAGGGCCGTGGTGGCGCGCGGCCTGATGGCGGCAAAATCGAGCACCTGGTTGGTGCTGGTGTCCGGGTTCTTCGAGCCGGTGCTCTTCCTCCTGGCCATGGGTGTGGGAATGGGCTCCATCGTCGGCACCGTCCAAGGTCCGGGAGGCGCGGAAATCAGCTACGCCGCCTACATCGCCCCGGCGCTCTTGGCGGTTTCGGCCATGAACGGTGCCATTTACGATTCCACGTGGAACGTCTTCTTCAAGATGAACTTCGCCAAGCTGTACCAGGGGATGCTCTACACCTCGCTGGGCCCGCTTGACGTAGCCATCGGGGAGATCTTCCTGGCGTTGCTGCGTGGACTCCTCTATGCCACGGGCTTCACGGCGGTCATGGGGGTGATGGGGCTGCTCACCAGTTGGTGGGCCATCCTGGTCATCCCGGCGTCGGTGCTGATCGCTTTCGGCTTCGCGAGCTTCGGCATGGGTATCACAAGCTTCATGAAAACGTTCCAGCAGATGGACTGGATCAACTTCTTCCTGCTGCCCATGTTCCTGTTCAGTGCCACTTTCTACCCGCTGAGCGTGTACCCGCAGCCGATCCAGTGGTTCATCCAGGCCATGCCGTTGTGGCACGGCGTCGAGCTTCTGCGGCAGATCAGCGTGGGCGTCTTCACTCCTGCGACCGCCATCCACGTGGGCTACTACTTGGTGATGATCGCGTTGGGAATCATGCTCACCACAGGAAGACTCCGCCGCCTCTTCCTCAAATGATGGAGTTTTTGTACAGATAACGCCCTTATGAGGGCCTTTTAAGCGCATTAGGTGTACAAAAACTCGCGTGTTCGCCGTCCGTGGAAGCGTCCTGGGCACCTGTGGGCGTTTGAGAGAATGGGGTCATGCAATCTCTCGGTGACCCGCACCCGTCCACGTCCCCCGCCGGTAAAGGCATGTTCAAGGGCTTCCGCATTGGTGGCCTGGGGATGACTGTCGTCATCATCGCCTTCCTGGTAGCTGTCATCTTCGCGGCCAACCAGAACGACGTCGTCGGTTGGGTCGTTGCTGTGGTGGCCTTCGGTTGGCTGGCATTGGCCACGTTCGTGGTCCTGAGTATCCGGCGGGCAGCCCAGCGGGCAGGGGCAAAGCTGACCGAAGCGCAAAATGCGTTCAACGCAGCAGCCGGCCGCGCGCCGTCGTCGAACGTTGCCGATAACGGGGGCACCCGGGTAGTTGCCGAGCGGAGCCAAGCGGACGAGGTCCGGGACCTCAAGCTGGACCACTCCTTCAAGATCGTCCAGGTCCAGGTCCGGGTGGTCGATGAGGAGCGGGCCAAGGGTGCTGCTGCGAATGAGGACACCATTAACCGCGCACTCGAAACCA
Source organism: Paenarthrobacter sp. NPDC057355 (assembly GCF_042667405.1). NCBI lineage: Bacteria > Bacillati > Actinomycetota > Actinomycetes > Micrococcales > Micrococcaceae > Paenarthrobacter > Paenarthrobacter sp. NPDC057355. The sequence goes on from NZ_JBHVAL010000020.1 coordinate 79,955, forward strand.
TCGCGATTACGGCCACCAATGCCAGGGATATGATCAAGTCTTCCGGCGGCTCCGACGAGCCCGTTGCCGGCACCATCATCGACTAGAGTAGAGCGGGTGAGTACGGCATTGAAGAAGGACTTCCTTCGCATCGCATCGGTCAACGTCAATGGCCTCAGGGCTGCCTATAAGAACGGCATGGCGGAATGGCTGGAGCCGCGCGAGGTCGACATTCTTTGCTTGCAGGAAGTCCGCGCTCCTGACGATATCGTCCGGAAGCTGATCGGCGAAGGCTGGCACATCCTCCACACCGAAGCTGAAGCAAAGGGCCGCGCAGGCGTTGCCATTGCTTCCCGTGAGGAACCCACCGCAACCCGCGTGGGCATCGGCGATTCCTACTTCGATACCTCAGGGCGCTGGGTCGAAGCCGACTTCAACGTCAAGAACGCGGCGGGGGAGTCCTCCACGCTTTCGGTGGTCAGCGCCTACGTGCACTCCGGCGAAGTCGGCACCCCGAAGCAGGATGACAAGTTCCGCTTCCTCGACGCCATGATCACCCGGCTTCCGGAGCTCGCCAAGCACAGCGACCACGCGTTGGTGGTTGGCGACCTCAACGTCGGGCACACGGAACTCGATATCAAGAACTGGAAGGGCAACGTCAAGCGTGCCGGCTTCCTCCCTGAGGAGCGGGCCTATTTTGACCGCTTCCTCGGCGAAGAAATCGGATGGAGGGATGTCCACAGGGGCCTGGCAGGAAATGTCGCCGGCCCCTACACCTGGTGGTCCCAGCGCGGTAAGGCCTTTGACACTGACACAGGCTGGCGCATCGACTACCACCTGGCCACCCCGGACCTCGCTGCGGCTGCGTTCTCCGCTGTGGTTGACCGGGCGCCTTCGTGGGACACCCGCTTCTCCGACCACGCACCGCTGGTAGTCGACTACCGGCTCCAAGTTCCCTAAGGTATTCCTCCATGACAAGCTCCACCACTGAAACCGCCACGGCTGCCGGCACGTCCACCAAACTGGCAGTTGGCGCCAAGCACAGGGTGCTCTCGGGCATGCAGCCCTCCGCTGATTCGCTGCACCTCGGCAACTACCTCGGCGCCTTGGTCAACTGGGTCCGTATGCAGGACGAGTACGACGCCGTCTTCTTCATCCCGGACCTCCACGCCATCACGGTTCCGCAGGATCCCGCGGAACTTGCCCGTCGCACCCGGATCACTGCTGCCCAGTACATCGCCGGTGGCGTTGACGTGGAGAAGTGCACCTTGTTCGTCCAGTCCCAGGTGCCGGAGCATGCCCAGTTGGCGTGGGTTCTGAACTGCATCACCGGCATGGGCGAGGCCGCCCGCATGACCCAGTTCAAGGACAAGGCCCAGAAACAAGGGTCGGACCACGCCAGCGTTGGCCTGTTCACCTATCCCATTCTGCAGGCCGCGGATATCCTCCTTTACCAGCCGCACGGCGTACCGGTAGGCGAGGACCAGCGGCAGCACGTGGAGCTCAGCAGGGACCTCGCCAACCGATTCAACAGCCGGTTCGGGGAGACGTTCCAGGTACCTGAGGCCTTCATCCAGAAGGAATCGGCCAAGATCTACGACCTCCAAAACCCCTCGGCCAAGATGTCCAAGTCCGCGGAATCACCGGCCGGGCTCATCAACCTGTTGGACGATCCCAAGACCGTGGCCAAGCGCATCAAGTCAGCCGTCACAGACGCCGAAACCGAGATCCGCTACGACCGCGAAAACAAGCCGGGCGTGTCCAACCTGCTGACCATCTACTCGGCCATCAGTGGTACTCCGGTGGAGAAGATCGTGGCCGATTACCAAGGCAAGATGTACGGGCACCTGAAGGTGGACCTGGCCGAGCTCGTCTCCGGTCATCTGGCACCCATCCGTGAACGTGCCAACGAACTCCTTGCCGATCCCGCGGAGTTGGACCGTCTCCTGGCACACGGCGCGGACAAGGCACGGGAAATCGCCTCTGCCACGCTCGCTGACGTCTACTCCAAGGTTGGCTTCCTGCCCTACCGCGGGGACCTCGGCAACCAGGGAGCCCTCTAAGTCCATGTGCGCCGCTGGCCAGCTCAACGTCAAGACCGACACCCGCAGCGGTGTGGGTCCTGACGACTCCCGCCAGCCTGCTGTCACCGGCGCTGACTGCGGCGCCGGTGACGCCATGTGCGTGGGAGTGATCCTCGGCTTCCCGCCGGAGATAGCCCGTGAGCTCCAGGAGTGGCGGGCTTCCTTCGGGGACCCCATGGCTGAGGTCATTCCGGCCCACATCACGTTGATCACCACCACGCCCACCCAGGACTGGGCTGCTACCCGGGAGCATGTGAGGGAAGTGGCCCGTAACCAGGAGCCCTTCCACATCACGATCTCCGGCACGGGATCCTTCCGGCCCGTCTCGCCCGTGGTGTTCGTCAATGTCGAAGAGGGCTTTGAGGAATGCGTGCAATTGCACGAGAAACTTCAGAGCGGTCCCCTCGAACGGACGCTTCCTTTTCCGTATCATCCGCACGTGACCGTGGCTCACGATGTCGCCCAGGAAAATCTTGATGAGGCCGAAACGGTCCTCAGAGATTACCGAGCCACCTTCCCTGTGGTTAGCATGGGACTTTACGAGCACGACACCAATGGAATTTGGCAGCTACGGGAAGAGCTCGACTTTGGCGGCGATACTGACGAAGAACAGCAAGCGGATTCAGGCCGCGGAGGCAGACGCTCCTCCACTGCCAACTGAACTGGCGAAACTCAAGCTCGAACTGCTCCGGAAGCGGCAGGACTGGGGACAGGCCAAGCGCGCCGGGGAAGGCCCGCTGAAGAAGGCCGGTGCTTTCTTCGCGCTTTTCATGGCGCGGCTGAACACCAACCGGGCCATGCGCTCGTTCCAACACTACACGCGCCAGCACGGGCCCCTGTTGAGTGCCGGCATCGGCTTCAACATGTTCTTCTCCGTAACAGGTCTTCTCACAACCGGCTTTGCTATCGCCGGTATCGTCCTGGGAGGCAACCCGGTACTGGAGGACGCCGTCATCCGGAGCGTGGCCTCCGCGGCTCCCGGACTGCTGCAGGTCAACGGCGGCGAAGGCCTGGTGGATCCCCAATCGCTGCTCAATCCCTCAGGTTTGGGCTGGACTGCGGTCATCGCTGCTGCCGTCACCATCTTCACCTCCCTCGGCTGGATCGCGAGCGTCAGGGAAGGCTTGCGGGGCGTCATGAACGAAGGCCCTTTGGTGCGTAACGCCATTCTCCAGAAGCTCATCGACGCCGGTACCCTGCTGCTCCTCGGCGTCATCCTTGTGGTCAGTGCCGGCGCTTCCCTGGTCTTTGGAACAGCGGCGGATTGGTTCTTCCAGCTGCTTCACCTTGACGAGAACGTTGCCGCCCCGATCGCCGCGGTCATCAAAATTGCGGTTCCGCTTTTGCTGAACTGCGCGACGGCGGCAGTGCTGTTCCGCATCGCCGGTGGCCTCTCGTTGACCCGGCGCGCGTTCCTTGAGGGAGTAGTGCTGGCAGGCGTAGGCACCACGGTTCTGCAGTTTTTCAGTACTGAACTCCTGGCCCGTTCGGGCAACAATCCCGTCCTGGCATCTTTCGCCATCATTATCGGCCTGCTGATCTGGTTCAACCTGGTGAGCCAGGTGTACTTGGTCTCGGCGTCGTGGTCGGCTGTTCGTGAGGCCGATACGGAATCGGGGGAGAACCCGCGGAAGAAGGTCCTCGGTTCGCGTCGAGTAGTGCCGCGTACCTGAGTAGTGCCGCGTACCTGATCAACTGGAGGCAGAATGAACAATCAGCTGTGGATTTCCTGCCTCCTGGGTGCTGCTGTGGGGTTGATCGTAGGGCAGTTGATTTTCAACTCACCCTTTTTGGGGATCCTCTTGGGGGTCGGTCTTGGCGCACTCGTGGGCGCAGCAGTGGGACCGCGCCGCCGTTAACAAGTGCAACGCGGGGTCACTTATGGCCCATGAACCACCCTTGGATGGGCCATAAGTGACTCCGCGTTGCTTGGAAACTAGGGGGACCGCACCAGTCCTTCCCACGCCACCGTCCAGTTGGCGGGAAATCCCGGGGCGTGACGATCCGGTCCGTTGTCCCAGCCCGCAGCCATCAGGGCCGCCGCGGCCAGGAGCCCACCGTTGCCGGGCAGATACAGCGGCAAAGAGTCAGTCTGGCGGTTGTGGCCGTTGGGAAGCACCGTGTTCTTTCCGGCCTCCAGCAGCAGCGCGTCCACGGCGGCCTCGGGATCGCCCAGGCGTGCTGCGGTCATGGCCATGACTGGGTAGTCCCAGCCCCACGTGCTGCCCCAGTCCCAGTCCGCCAGAACGTCCTTCAGCGTGGCCCGCATGACTTCGGGATCGATCAGGCCGGTCTGTGGGAGGACGCCAAGGGCGCACAGCATGGACGGGTGGTCCGTACGGATGGTGAAGGGTTCCACATCGATGGCAGCATAGACACCGTCCATCACCCGGGGCCGGACCATGCCCTCGGTCACATCCGACCACACAGGCACAGGCTCCAGTCCCAGCCGCTCCCGCCAGGTGGCCGCTGTTTGGAGCCCCCATTGCCAATACGCCAGCTCAAACGTGGGGTTCGTGACCGTGGACCTGATGGAGCCATAACTCTCCTGTGCCGGAATCAGGGGCGGCCCCAACTCAAACCCGCGCGAAGTCGGGTGGGCAAAACTGGCCATGAAAGCCGCCGACTCGAACACGATCTCCGCGAACTCCTCCAGCACCTCCCGGCTGGGGTTGGCCCGGTACACCAGCTCGGCCAGGTAGATGGGATGCGGTTGTTGCCAGATGAGGAAAGTGCCGATGGTGCTGGGGCTCTCCCGCCCGTCCGGCCCCACCTGTTTGGGCCAGCGCACACCCTCAAAACCCTGCTGCCTGGCGGTCTGCCGAGCCGCGTCCAAGATCGTTGAGTACCACCGCAGGGACGGCAGCAGGAGCTCCACCCGGTTCCAGTGCGCAAAGTGCGCCGCGTGCCACCAGTGCATCTCCAGGTGGAAGCGGCCACGCCAGGAATTGCACACCAGTCCCGTCTCTTGCGGCGGAAGCGAGCCCGAACAGTTGATCATCGTCAGGTATTGCGACAACACAATCCTGCGTTCCAGCTCTTTGGCCCGGGGATCACTGTTCGCGTCAAGCTCGATCGCACCACCGGAGTACCAGAACTGTGGCCACCAGGCTGCCGAGGCTGCCGCGACGCCGCTGCCGGCTTCCAGTTCCGGTGAACGCACGACGCCGGCCCCTGGCTTCGCCGTCCGGCTTTCGGCGGTTGCCGCCTGGCTCTGCTTGCTGTTGCCGCGGGGGATACAGTCACCGTCGCCGGCGGAAAGAAACGCGATGGAAAGATCCAGGACGTCCCGTTCGGTGGTGATCCGAATGGAGTGCTGACCCTCTTGCTCCACGCCCAGGCCTCTTCCCGTGACCACCACGGCATAGCGGGAGTCATCCAGTTCGCGGTGCACTACCCAACTCGTGGCGTCGTGAAGTGCGGCTTCGGCAGGCAGGTCAAGCATCGTGGTGTGGGCCTCGGGCTTGGTCCAGTCGGCGGCGTCATGCCAGGCTTCGGACCCGTACGGAAAGTCGATGCCAATCAGCAGTCCGTGCCCCAACGCCGGTGACTCCACTCGCAAGCCGAGTTCGTCGACGTCGGGATGGCACGCCGTCGTGACCTTGACGGGGTGACCTGCCAGCGTGAAGCGGCTGGTCACCGTGCCGGTCCAGAGGTCCAGGGTCTGTTCGGTCGCTGCGACATCGGACGGTGCCAGGGCGCGTTCCTGGCCGTCCTCAATCAGCCGGAAGCCGATCCGGCCGAGGTCCAGTCGGTGCGGATTTGCCCTCAGCCACGTCTCGCCCGCGGATGTATGCGTCTCGCGGTCGTTGACGATGTCGCCCACCATGTCCACGTACGGGACGGGACCACGCGGGGAATCGTAGAGCACGGCGGAATCGTCCAGTGTGTAGGGCTCGGCGGGCGGAACGGAATGCCAGGCCCATTGTGCTTGCGTCCCCAGGAGTGTTCCGGGCGGGAGTTCGTCGCGTGCTCCCACGGGGTACAGCCCGGGGAAAGTCTGCAGGCCCGTGAGGTCCATGGTGAAGGCGAATTCACCGTTGCCCACGGATACCGGGCTCCGCGGATCCAACACCTGCTGGCTGACATTGTGCCGGCTGACCAGGGCCTCCCGGTCGATGGCTTCCCGGTCACCGGACGCCCGGTCAACGATCCCGGCAGCGGGCTGGAGTACCACCGTGTCGTGGAGTTCGCGAAGGGGAAAGAAGGCTGCGCGTTCGTGGGGAGTCCTGTTGGGTCGGTGCAAGGTGAGGAACAGGCCGCCATCCAGTTTGCGGGCGATCATGCCGTGTCCACCGTCCTTGCTCCACAATGCCTCCGGTTCCTGAATCCATGGCCCCAGCACGGTCCCCGACTGGCTGCGGGCAATACCCATGGCATAGCCCTCCTCCCCGAAGCTGGACCAGAGCATGATGAGATTGCCGCTGGCGAGCCTGTGCAGGAATGGACCATCGGTGACGTGGAGGGGAGCGCCGCTGTGTGAAGGTCTGTCCAAGGGGCGGGACCACGGTGCTTCGGAAGCCGTGAACAGGACATGTGGTTCGCCTGCTGCGCGCCGGAGGTCGTGGCTGAGTCGCGGGGCGA